>JAPYQV010000414.1 GCA_029937205.1 Alphaproteobacteria bacterium | reverse complement strand
GAGCGATATCGTGATGGATTCCGAAATGGAATTCGATGGCGAGGCACTCTCCATCAACGTGACGGTCCTGCCGCTGCTCGATGCCAAGAAGAATAAGCTCGGCAGCATGATCATGATGGAGGACATCAGCTCGGAAAAGCGGATCAAGAGCACCATGGCGCGCTACATGGATCCTTCGCTCGCCGATCAACTGGTCAGTGGCGGCGAAGAAATGCTTGGCGGTCAAAGCAAGGAAGCGACCGTGCTGTTCTCCGACATTCGCGGTTTCACCACTTTGACCGAAGAGCTGGGCGCACAAGGTACGGTGAAGCTTCTGAATGAATATTTCACCGTCATGGTGGATTGCATCCAGGCCGAGGGCGGCATGCTCGATAAGTTTATCGGCGATGCCATCATGGCGATATTCGGCACGCCCTTTGCCCATGAGGACGATGAGGACCGGGGCGTGCGTTGCGCCGTAGAAATGATGGCCGAATTGAATAAATTCAACCATGATCGCATGGCCAAAGACAAACTCCCGGTGGACATGGGCGTTGGCGTAAATACCGGGTTCGTCGTTTCGGGCAATATCGGCTCGCCCAAGCGCATGGACTATACGGTGATCGGTGACGGTGTGAATTTGGCGGCGCGGTTGGAAAGCGCCTGCAAGCAATATAGCGCGCACATTTTGATCAGCGAATTCACCATGGCCAAATTGCGCGGCACTTATCGCAACCGCGAGGTCGACAGGGTGATTGTAAAAGGCAAGACGGAGCCGGTCGGCGTGGTCGAAATTCTCGACTACCACACCGACGAAACATTCCCCAATATGATGGAAGCGCTCAACCAGTTCCGTGGCGGCCTCGACCTCTACCGCACTGCCAAATGGGATCGGGCGAGCAAGGCCTTCAAAGATGCGCTCGCGCTCAATCCGATGGACAAGCTCGCTGAGACCTATATCGAGCGCTGCGCCCAATTGAAGAAAAACCCGCCCAAAGGAAAATGGGACGGTGTCTGGGTGATGACCAGCAAATAGAGTCTTCGCCTGGCCGCATCAGGGCGCGCGCGGACGAGCCACAATGAGCACCCAATAATCTCCACCTTCCGGTGACACGGCGATGCCGATGCCGGCCTCGCTATAGGTCGGGTGCAGCATGTTCAATTTATGCCCCGGGCTTTCCTGCCAAAGGACCGAAACGCGTGACGCTTTTGCCGGGCCGGAGGCTAAATTCTCGGCGCTCTCGGCGTAATCATATCCCACCGCGTGCAGGCGGGCGCCGAGGCGCTCTTGGTTTGGACCGAGATGGCTCAACTGCCCGAGGCGGGCCAAATGCGCAGCCTGCGCTGCGGCGGCAATATCAAGCGTTGCGTTGCGCTCAAGCGGTGCCGCGCCGCTCTCAACGCGCGTTTTATTGACACTTTGCAGCAACAGCGCAGCTCTACCCGGCGACTCGGCGAGGGCAAACGGGGTCCAGGCGGTGCCCATCAGGCCCACCAACAGGAGGCCTTGCAGCAATGCGCGGCTTGCACCGAGTGCCATGCTGAGTATGCCTTTGAGGCGTTGCAACTTTCTTCCTATCGTTTGGCGGCCGAGGCCAGCTTTTCTCACCATCGGAATAATTCTACCCTAGCGCCCAAAGAAAAGGCTGAAAGGGGTGTCGTGAATCCACCAATTATTGTGCGCCGCGCTAAAGCGGTGGCGCTTGCGGCTTGTATTGCCAGCGCTATCCTCATTTGTGCCGCGCCTCAGGTGTCGGCGGACAATTTGAGCGCCGGTGCCAAGGCCTATTCGGCCGGCGATTTCAGTGCTGCCGCCGAAAGCTGGCGGCCTTCGGCCGAAGCCGGTGATGCATTGGCGCAGTTCAATTTGGCGCTTTTACATGACAGTGCCGCGAGCGGCATGTTCGATAGCGCCAGGGCGGCTGACTGGTACAGACGCGCAGCCCGGCAAGGCTTCGCCGCGGCGCAATTTAATCTCGCCGTGGCCTATCAAATGGGGCGCGGTGTCGGCAAAGATATGACAGCGGCTTTGTTCTGGCTGCTCGTCGCTTCACAGGCGGAAGATTCGGCGATTGGTGCGCGCGCTATTGAAGCGGCCCGGCAATTCGCGGCCGTTATGAGCGAGGAAGCGGGAGCCGAAGCGGCCGCGCGGGCGAAACAATGGCGTGCCGAGCCCGAAAGCCAGGTCTCGAGTGTTGGCGAGCAGGATCGCACGCCCTATATGACCCTATCCGACTCCGATGTGATGTTGCTTCAGCAGCGATTGAAAGCCCTCGGCTATGATCCCGGATCGATCGACGGCATCGCTGGAGAAGCAACCCAACGCGCCATTGCGGCGTTCTTTAAGGATAGCGGGCGGGAATGGCGGCATGGACCGTTGTCGCACCAACTTCTGGAGATACTCCGCTAAAACTTACGCGCGAAGAGGCGGAAAACTACTCATTGGCTTCGGCTTTCTTAAGTCCGGCGCTGCCGCGCTTTAGGCCCAATCCAATTTGCTTGGCCAATAAGCTTCGCTTGGCCGCATAGTTAGGCGCGACCATGGGATAATCTGATGGCAGACCCCATTTTTCACGATATTGCTGCGGTGTCAGGCCGTAATGTGTGCGCAGATGACGCTTCAGCATCTTCAATTTGATGCCATCTTCCATGCAAATTAGAAAATCTGGAGTAATCGACTTCTTGATCGTAGTCGCTGGGCGAATATTACCCCCCACAGTATTGGAGGAGTTACTTTGGCCGGCGTGATGGAAACTTTCATGCACGTTTCGAATAAGATCAGGTAGTTCCGATACAGAAATCTTATTGTTGGTGACGTAGGCGGCAACAATAGAACTGGTGAGAGTCACAAGAGAAACCGGCCCAATATTTTCTACCATTACGCGTGCGCCCCACCACATTACTGAATTGCGCAAACAAAATTGTAATTTTACCCCGTTAAGTCAAGACAATTATTGAAATGAACGTTAATTGGGCTGTGGTTCTTCCCGTGAAAGGAAGAACAGGGAAGATATTTCGATTTGATTTATATTTCACACTGAAAATGATTCCAAATTGTTGTTTCCGGGGTGCCCTATTTGGTAATAAATATTAATAACTCAGCGACAGTTCGGTTTCGGCGACGATTCGGCTCAATCGCACCGAAGCGTCCTCAAAATCCGGCGGGCCGATGCCGGCCTGCACGCCATTTGAGAATCCATACCCCTCGCTAGGGATACCGATGAAATTGGTGTCGAATTCACCACTACTGTTTTCATCATGAAAGGCATCGGCGGCATAGGTGCCGGGTTGTAAGTCGGCAAACACGACCTCAACAATACCTTCTTGTGCGGAGAG
>JAPYQV010000413.1 GCA_029937205.1 Alphaproteobacteria bacterium | reverse complement strand
CAGGATGCCCGCTTCATGCTGGCCGGCACGCCTTCGGGTATTAGTCTGGCGCCTGAGGGCGGTGCGCACCAATCCGTATCGACCCCGCTGATCGGCATGGGCCAGCCCGGCTTGACCCTGTTCGAACCGGCCTTTGCGGATGAACTGGCGGAAATCATGTTGTGGGGCTTTGCCCACATGCAGGACGACAATGGCGGCTCTCTCTATATGCGTCTTTCCACGCGCCAGATTGAACAGCCCGAGCGCACGATGAATGATTCTTTCCGCGACGATATTCTCAAAGGCGCCTATTGGCGGGTGACACCGGCGCCGGATGCGCCGCTCGCAATCGCCTATTGCGGCGCCCTGGCAACCGAGGCCGAAGAGGCCCATTTGGCTATGCTGGAGGATATTCCGGGCGCCGGATTGCTCGCCATCACTTCGCCCGACCGCCTGCATAGCGACTGGCAGGCATCGCAGAGGAAGCGCAGCTCAGGCAATAAAGTCGCGCCGTGCCAAATTGAAAACTTGCTTGGGCAATTGAAGCCTGGCGCGGCACTTGTCAGCGTGATTGATGGCCACCCGGCAACTTTATCGTGGCTCGGTTCGGTCGCCGGCCACCGACCCTATCCGCTCGGCGTTTCCTCTTTTGGTGAATCCGGCGACATCAACTCGCTCTATCGCAAACACGGCATCGACAGCGAGGCGATTCTGGATATGGCTGCTTTGGCCTGCTTCGACGCCACTCGTTGATTATTGTCACGCTGGGTTTGGTGGTTGAGCAAAAACCTTCTATGATGATTTTGAAAGTGCGACGACAGAGATAAATTTAATCTGTCGAACATAAATAACAATAATAAAACAGTTATTTATGGGAGCTTATTAAACTAACATTTGAATAATCTTGTCAGGAAACAATTGCGCTGGGAGGCGATGAACGATGGCGAAGAATTCGAAAACGAAAATGCACTCCTACATTCCGGAGTTGGCCGAAAAACTGCGCAAGGGTGAAGTCACCCGGCGTGATTTCATTCAAACTGCAACGCTTCTCGGTGTTTCCGCCGGTGCGGCTTACACCATGGCCGGAATGCCCGGCCCGGGGCGCAAAGCCCATGCCGCCGCGAAAAAGGGCGGCAATCTCCGTGTTTCAATGAACGTCAAAGCCAGCGACGATCCGGCCACGTTTGACTGGTCCGAAAAAGGCAATGTCGCACGGCATATGACGGAGCCGCTGGTGCGCGTTAGTGAAGACGGCGTGGCGCGGCCCTATTTGGCCGAGAGCTGGAGCGCGTCGGAAGATTTGAAAACCTGGACCTTCAATCTGCGTAAGAACGCCACATGGTCCAATGGTGATTCATTTGGCGCCGATGATGTGATCCATAATTTCCGCCGTTGGCTCGATCCCAACACCGGTTCGTCCAACCAGGGCCGTTTCAGCTCGATGACGGTGACGAATGACACCGGCAAGAAGGACGATAAAGGCAACGCCATTATGTCCACCACGGAAGCCGGCGGTGCGTTGGAAAAAGTCGACGATCACACCGTGCGCTTTCATCTCAACAATGCCGATTTGGCGCTGCCGGAGAGCATGGCGGATTACCCGGCACTCATGGTCCATAAAAATTTCGATGACGAGGGCGGCGACCTGATAAAGAATCCGGTCGGCACCGGGCCCTACGCGCTGCAGAATTTCGCCGTCGGCGAAAAGGCCACACTGGTGCGGCGTAGCGATGCAGCCTGGTGGGGCGGCGAGGTCAATCTCGATCAGATCAGCTATATCGATCATGGCGACGATCCGGCGGCGCAGATCGCGGCGCTCGCCTCGGGGCAGGTTGATACCAATTATCAGACCAGCATCGAACAGGTCGAAACGATCAAGAATATTCCCGACTTGCAAATCTACGAACGAGTTACCGCGCAAACTGGTGTGGCGCGCATGCATGTGACGGAAGCGCCTTACGACAACAAGAAACTGCGCCAGGCGGTCCAGGCTTGCGTTGATCACAACAAGATGTTGGAGATCGTCTATCGTGGCCGTGGTGGCATCGCCGAGGACCATCACGTCTCGCCGGTTCATCCGGAATATGCCGAACTGCCGAAGCAAACGCAGGATTACGCCAAGGCCAAAGCGCTGTTGGCCGAGGCTGGCTACGCGGATGGCATTGATCTCAGAATCGATTGCGTGGCCAACCCGGCATGGGAACAAAACGTCTGTAAGGCACTTTCGGAAATGGTCAAGCCGGCCGGTATCAATCTCGCGATCAACATCATGCCGGGCGGTACTTACTGGGATATTTGGGCTTCGACACCGTTCGGCTTCACGGCATGGACGCATCGCCCGCTCGGTGTCCAGGTGCTCAACTTGGCCTACCGTACCGGTGTTGCGTGGAACGAGACCAACTATTCCAATGCCGAGTTCGACTCAACTCTTGATAAGGCGGGCGCCATTCTGGACCCGAACGAGCGGCGCGTTGTTACGCGCAAGCTGGAGGAAATTCTGCAGGATGACGCCATCATTTCGCAGTCCTTCTGGCGTTCGGTATTCGTGACGGCGAACAAACGGGTGCAAGGACTCTACGCCCAGGTCGCTCTCGAGCATCACTATAACGACGTGTGGCTCGACGGCTAAAGAGCTAAAGCCTAAGGGAAATAGGTCGGAGGCCGGCATGATTGCCATGGCGGCCTCCGCCCCCCTCCCTCCTTGGCTTCACTGCTTTTTCGTGACTAAAATGTCTGCCCCGTCCGGGGCTCTCAAATGCTGATTTTTGTCGGCAAGCGGATTGGCTTCATGGTCTTCACCATGGTCGTGGTGTCGATCCTGCTCTTTCTATTGCTCGAAATAACCCCCGGCAATGTCGCCACCAAAGTACTGGGTCCCTATTCCAGTGAGGAGCAGCGCAACCTTTGGCTTGAGGCGCACGGCTATTTCGAGCCGTTCTACTTGCGCTATTTCTCGTGGCTGGGAAATTTCGCCTCCGGTAATTTCGGTGATTCCGTACGCTTCAAGGTACCGGTCGCCGACGTGCTCTGGCCGCGTCTCGGCAACACAGCCATTTTGGGCATCGCCACTTTCGCCGTGATGATCCCACTATCGCTCATTCTCGGCGTTCTTGCCGGCATGCGCGAAGGCTCAAAGCTCGACCGTTCAATTTCCTTCATCAGTATCGTCACCACGTCGGTGCCGGAGTTCGCCAGCGCCGTGTTCATCACCGCCATACTTGTGTTCTGGCTGCACTTGCTGCCCGGTACCAGCACCATGAGCGACGGCTTCGATATCCTGCAACTCATCCTGCCGGCGATGGTGTTGATCATTTATGATTTCGGCTATGTCACGCGC
>JAPYQV010000412.1 GCA_029937205.1 Alphaproteobacteria bacterium | reverse complement strand
GGCCGAGCAGGCCCGGAAAACCGGAGCAAAACTGGCGGTGACAGCCGATCCGAGCCGCTATAACGAGCTTAAGGCGGCGCTCTCCGGCAGCGATATCCGCGCCGCGGCAGGGCCGGAGGCGGTCGAGGAAGCGGCCGGTATGCCGGCGGATTTCGTCATGGCTGGTATCGTTGGCGCGGCGGGGCTCGGCCCCACTCTGGCGGCGGTAAAGCGCGGCGCCATTGTCGGCCTAGCCAATAAGGAATGTCTGGTCTGTGCCGGCGATTTGATGATCGGCGAAGTGGCGCGCGCCGGCGCGACGTTGTTGCCGGTCGATTCGGAGCATAACGCCATATTTCAGGTTTTTGATTTCGAGCGCGATAGCGGGGTGTCAAAAATCATCCTCACCGCCTCGGGCGGCCCGTTTCGGACGGCGGATATGGCAACCATGACCGGCGCCACACCGGAGCAGGCGGTGGCCCATCCCAATTGGGATATGGGTGCGAAAATCAGTGTCGATTCAGCGACCATGATGAACAAAGGACTGGAGATCATCGAGGCCTTTCATCTGTTTCCGGTATCGGCGAAGCAAATCGAGGTGTTGGTGCACCCGCAATCGGTGATTCACAGCATGGTGGAGTATATCGATGGCTCGGTGCTGGCCCAGCTTGGCTCGCCGGATATGCGCACGCCGATCGCCTATTCCCTGGCCTGGCCGGAACGCATCAGCGCACCGACGGCGAAACTCGATCTCGCCGAACTGGGCACGCTGACATTCGAAAAACCCGATTTGCAGCGTTTCCCGTGTTTGCGCCTGGCCCAGAGTGCGCTCGAAGCGGGGGCGGCAGCGGCAATTGTCTTAAATGCAGCCAACGAAGTTGCGGTAGGCGGCTTTCTGCAAGGAAATATCGGCTTTATGGATATTCCGCGGATTGTCGAAACATGTTTGGAGAAGGCCGAATCGGTGCCGGTAACGAGCATTGAGCAGGTCAAGGAGATCGATTCCGAGACGCGCATTGTGGCCGCTAACATCTCTGATAAAATATAATAATCACAATGTATAACACCATTTTGTTTATAAATTTGTTTGCCTCTTGAGGAGGCGGAAATTGTGGCTGAGAGCGAATTGACAGGGCGGACGTCGGCTGAGAGTGACAGCGACCTGAATGCCAGCGGTTTGATCGAAGCCAACAGCGAAAATTTCCCTGTCGGCTCCTTTCTGATCCCGCGCGAGTGCCGCCCGCATGTTCACGCGTTTTATGTGTTTGCCCGCGAGGCGGATGATATTGCCGACTCGCCTGATATTGCGGCGGCCGAGAAAGTGGCGCGGCTTGAGGCGGTGCAGCGCGCGCTGTCGCTGGATGAGACGGCTTTGCCCGGCTGGGCGCTGGCCTATCATCGCAGTTTGCTGGAAAGCGGCAATTCGCCGGCCAATGGACGCGACCTGCTTTCCGCCTTTATCCAGGACGCCACCAAATCGCGCTATCGCGATTGGGACGAATTGATGGATTATTGCATGCGCTCGGCCGCTTCCGTCGGCCGGGTGATGATGGATATCCTCGGCGAGACGGATTCCGATATCGACGGCTCGGATGCGCTGTGCTGCGCCTTGCAAATGCTCAATCATATGCAGGACTGCAAGAAAGATTACCTCGCCTTGGACCGGGTCTATCTGCCCGAGCCTTGGCTGACGGAGGCGGGGGGAAGCGTCGAGGATCTGGCACTGGACCGGGCGACACCGGCGGTGCGCCAGGTGCTGGACCGCTGCCTGGACGAGACCGAAGCGCTGCTGCGCCGTGCCGAGAGCATGCCGCGCAGCGTGCGGCGGCGTGGCTTGCGGCTTGAATCCGCGTTTATCCTCAAGCTTGCCTGGGCGCTCGCGGCGCGGCTTCGCTGGCAGGACCCGGTCGCCATGCGCGTCAAGGTGAGCAAGGCGGGCTGGCTGATGTGCGGCCTGCGCGGCGTTCTCGGCGCGTGGTGAATATGGGCCACACCGGTGACCTGCCGGCGGATTTTCAGGGCCTGCCGATTCCGCCGACGGACGATCCGAAGCAATATGTCGCCGCGGTAACGCGCGCTTCGGGCTCGTCGTTCTTTCTGCCCATGATGCTGCTGCCGCGCCCGCGCCGCGAGGCCATGCTGGCGCTTTATGCTTTCTGCCGCGAAACCGATGATGTCGCCGACGAAATCGAGGACGATGCCCTTTCCAGCGCCTTGCTCAAAGCCTGGGGGGCGGAAATAAAAGCGCTCTTTGAAGGTCGCCCGAGTCATCCGGTGAGCCATGCCCTGGTGGCGCCAATTCAGCGTTACGGCCTATCCGAGAACCTGTTTAACGACATTCTCGAAGGCTTCGAGATGGACCGCTCGGGCGCCATGCTAAGGCCCACCTTGGCGGAATTAGAGCGCTACTGCTATTGCGTCGCGTGTTGTGTTGGTTTGCTCTCGGTCGAGATCTTCGGCTACCGCGCGCCCGCCATCCCGACATTTGCGCTCCATCTCGGACATGCCTTCCAGCTCACAAACATTCTGCGCGACGTGGCCGAGGATGCCGAGCGCGGGCGTATCTACTTACCGATTGAGCTGCTCGCCAAACATGGGCTCGAGACTGTCACGACGGAGGACATCGTCAAGGCGCCCGGCGTAGCGAAGGTTTGCGCCGAGATCGGCCAAATGGCGCGCAACCGCTTTGCCGAGGCGTCGCGTGCCATGCCATCCTCGGAGCGCCGCAACATGCGCCCCGCAATTCTCATGCGCGGCGTCTATGAGCCTTATCTCGACCGCATCGAAGCCACCGGCTTCCGCGTCGACGGGCCGCGCATCAAGTTCGGTAAATTTAAAAAATTATCGATGGTCTTTTCGGCGCTGTTGCGCACGCTTTAGAGTCAGCGATCCTCGGCCACGAGGCGGGGCAGTATCTCCTCGGCGGCGCGCGCCATATCCGCGGCGAAATCGATCTCGATCCAAGGCAGCCCGGTGACATCTTCAAAGCCAAAACGACCCGGCGGGGAAGCGAGGAGAACATCACGAATGGCTTCCTCCATGTAATCACCGCGCCGATCGGCGGCGATGATCTTCTCGGCGGCGATTACCAGGTCAGCCGCGGTGGGTTCATCGAAGCGAAAGAAGCCGACCGATTCACCGTAAAATTCATGCTCCTGTTCCAGGGTCTTGCGGAAATCCACCGGCTGGCCGTCCCGGACCGCCAGTTTCATTGGTTCTTCGCCGGGTTCCACATCGCGGTCCAACAGGAACGCATTGTGGTGTGTGCTTGCCATCAGCCGTTCCAACATGCGCCGGTCGTAAAGCACATCGCCATCCATCGCCAATATGTCGCCGCC
>JAPYQV010000411.1 GCA_029937205.1 Alphaproteobacteria bacterium | reverse complement strand
TCCTCCGTTTTGAAACAGGCTCAAACGTCCCAAATGTTTAGATGACGGACAGGTCGAGCACCGGAAGTTTCCAATTCTTATTCAGAAATCTATCCACTGAATGTCGGCTTCCGGGGGTAAAGCAGAAGCAATTCGCGTAGTCGATATTTCTGTTTCGTGCCATTGAATTGCGTTGCTTATCAGCGTTGCCGATGTCACGCGTCGAGTCTCAAATCACGCTGGCCGGGATCGTAAAGCCGTAATAGACTAATCCCTGGACCCGGCGGATAGACAATGGACCAGCCGATGAAACCGATCGATATCGAGGCGCTGATCGACGATCGCCCGGAGGACGGTGTTTTCCGCGTTCATGCCGAGGTGTTTCGAAGCGAAGATATTTTCAATTTCGAAATGCAGCACATATTTGAGGGGACTTGGGTTTTCGTCGGCCTTGAGTGTCAGATCCCAAATCCGCATGACTTCTTTACATCCATGATAGGTCGTCAGCCGGTCATGGTGACGCGCGACACCGACGGCGTGGTTCATTGCTTGCTCAACACCTGTCGCCATCGAGGGGCAATTGTCTGCCAAGTAATGGAGGGCAACAAGAATACTCACGTTTGCCCCTATCACGGTTGGGCCTATGACAGCGCCGGCCGGAATGTCGCGGTCACCACGGAAGACGAAGGTGAGTACTCCGAGGCGTTTTCGCGGGAAGATCACAACCTT
The DNA here is from genome assembly GCA_029937205.1 of Alphaproteobacteria bacterium. Lineage (GTDB taxonomy): Bacteria > Pseudomonadota > Alphaproteobacteria > UBA828 > UBA828 > PTKB01. The sequence continues at coordinate 2,610 of JAPYQV010000411.1, read as the reverse complement.
AGGCCGGCTGGCCGCACCGAGAGCTACCGGGGGTTTATTTTCGCGAGCCTCAACCCTGATGTTGTTCCGCTCGATGAACATCTTGGCGACGCGCGCGCCTTCATCGATCTGGCCGTCGACCAGAGCCCCGATGGGATTGAACTCGTCCCCGGCAAGGTGACCTATAGGTATAACGGCAATTGGAAGATGCAGATCGAGAACAGCGCCGATCAGTATCATTTTGCCCAGACACATGTATCGTATCTGCAGATCCTCGGAAGCCGAAACCCCGACACGCCAAACGACCCTCGAGTGTCGTTTCGACGGACCTATTCGTCGCGGGACCTCGAACGCGGCTCATTCACCTTCGCGCATGGTCATAACGCGCTGTGGGGCGCGGTTGAAGAGCCGGAACTGCTCGCCCTTTGGAAGGAGAAGGACTCGGTGCAAAAGCGGGTTGGCGAGGCCCGCTTTAAGTGGATGTTGAGGACCCGGAACCTCCTCGTATTCCCGAATTTTCAGTTGCTGGAGACGGCATCGCTGCAGATCAGGGTCAACCGCCCGCTGGCGCCGGACAAGACCGAGATAACCACATATTGTATCGCGCCCAAGGGTGAAAGCCGCGAATCCCGTATTTTGCGGCTTAGGCAATACGAGGAGTTCTATAATCCGACCGGCCTCGCGACACCGGATGACATGGCCATCTTCGATGCGTGTCAGAGGGGTCAAGAATCCGATTCGGTCGAGTGGCACCAGGGCTATATGCGCGGACTTTCGGCCGTACAAATCGGCGCGAACGATTACGCAAGAGAACTGGGAATCGACCCGGTCTCATCGGTGTCCACCACGGCCGCGATGGGCGACGAAACCATTTTCCACGGACCGTATCGGGAATGGCGTCATCTCTTGTTGAAGGGAATGGCGGCAGAGGAGGCGCGACCGCGCCGGGCCCGCGAAGCCGCACAATGACCGGTTTGGAGGCGCAGGCGATCGCTGCCGAAATGCTACATCGGGAAGCGCAGTATCTCGATGAAAGGCTGTGGGACGACTGGCTCGCCCTTTATCACGAGCGGGCCGTGTTTTGGGTGCCGGCCTGGAAGAACGAAGACGAATACACGCTCGATCCCGAGAGCGAAATCTCGCTAATCTACATATCTTCGCGCGCGCAGCTTGAAGAGCGCGTTTCACGAATCGTCTCGGGAAAATCCGCCGCCTCGACACCGTTACCGCGCACCGCCCACGTTCTTGCAAATATCTTGGTCGACCCGAGCGAGGCGGTCGATCAGATGACCGTTCGATCGATCGTGACCACGCACCTCTTTGACGTTCTTCGCAAGGAGCAACATGTATATTTTTCGCGCTGCGAACACCGGCTGATGCGCTCGAATGGCGAGTGGCGCATAGGCCAGAAAAAGATCGTCGTGCTGAACGATTGCCTTCCCACGGTGGTGGATATCTACACCATTTGAATTGCATCGCCGTCACGGCCGGCCGGCGGGTCGAGCCCCATCATCCACGGAGGAACCCATCCATGAACGGCGCCGAGATCATCGCTGAGATTCTGCGGCGCGAGGGGACCGAGTTCCTTTCGTGCTACCCGCGAAACCCGCTGATTGAGGCCTGCGCCGCGATCGGCATCCGACCCATACTGTGCCGCCAGGAGCGGGTCGGCGTCGGCATGGCGGACGGCTTCAGCCGCATCCGCCGTGGCCGAACCAATGGCGTGTTCGCGGCCCAGGCCGGCCCAGGCATAGAGAATGCGTTTCCCGGCATCGCCCAGGCGTTCGCCGAGAACGTGCCGATGCTGGTCCTGCCCGCCGGCCAGGCGCTGTCGCGGCAATACCGGCACCCTACTTTCAGCGCGGTCGACGTCTACCGGCCGGTCACCAAATGGGCGGCGCGGGCGCATTCGGTGGACGAGCTGCCCGAACTGATGGGGCGCGCCTACCACGCGATGCGCACCGGCAAGGGCGGCCCGGTGCTAATCGAGGTGCCGGCCGAAGTGTGGGAGGCCGAGTTCGCCGGCGATCTCGACTACGAACCGTCGCCCGCATACCGCGCGGCGCCCGATCCCGACGCCGTGAGACAGGCAGCGCAAATGCTGCTGGCCGCCGAGAACCCGGTGCTGTGGGCCGGCCAGGGCGTGCTCTACGCCGAAGCGTCGGATCAGCTCGTCGCCCTCGCCGAACTCGTGCCCGCGCCAGTAGTCGCGACCAACCCGGGAAAGAGCGCGTTTCCGGAGAACCACCCGCTCGCCTGCGGCTCGAGCACGCGTTCGGGGCCCCGCATGCTGTTCGAGTTCCTGGCGCGGGCGGACCTCGTTTTCGCCATCGGCTCCAGCCTGACACGCACGCCTTTCGGGCCCGGCGTTCCGCCCGGCAAGCTGATCGTGCATTCGACCAACGATCCGGACGACGTCAACAAGGACTACCGGGCCGATCACGCCCTGATCGGCGATGCGCGGCTGGTGCTGGAAGCGTTGATCGCCGAGATTGTGCGCCAGAAAGGCGGTGGCGGGGCGGCGGCGTTGCGCGCGCTCTCGGACTCGGTCGGTGCCGTCAAGCGCGCGTGGCTCGACGAATGGTCCGCGCAGCTCGATTCGGACGAAGTCCCGATCAATCAGTACCGCGT
>JAPYQV010000410.1 GCA_029937205.1 Alphaproteobacteria bacterium | reverse complement strand
GGGCATAGATTTCGCCGGACGAGAATGCCGCGACCACCAGGCCGCTTGCGACCGCCGGGCTGGCCGCCTGGAGAAGCTGGGCGACCTCGGCAACGCCACTGTGGGTCCACAAGACGCTGCCGTCGCTGCCATCGAGGGCGTGGAGCTTATTATCGTACGAGACCACGAACACCCGGCCATTGCTATATGTCGGCGCGGCACGAATTGGCGCCCCCACGGGGACACGCCAGTATTCACCGCTGCTCACCGGATCCAGAGCGACAACCTCGCCGGCCCCGGTTGTGACGAACAACACGCCGTCGCCATAGGCGATGCCACCGCCGAACGCCTCGTCGTCTTCGTCCTTGGGGATCACATTGACCCGCCACAGGCGCTCGCCATTATCGGCCCGCACCGCCGCCACATTGCCTTCCGTGTCCAGGGCGAAAACACGGCCACCGGCGCTGACAGGTCCAGCCGGCATGCGCCGCTCGTCGGACACGCCATGGCCGATGCTCGTCGTCCATACCCGCGCCAACGGTCCCGGCGCTTCAAGGTGCTGCATGGCATGGTGGGCATCACCACCGGACTGCGGCCAGTCCGCATTCAGAATTGGCCGCGGCAATCGCACGTCAAGGTCGGAAAGTTCCGGGTCGGCCATGGGCGCGGCATCGAGTTCGAGTATCGAAATTCGCTCGCCCGGCAAGGGCGCTTTTTCCGGCGCGCCGAACCAGTCCGGCATTAGATCACAGGCACCAAGCGTGAGCGCCAGAGCAGCGACCAAAGCTTGCGACAGTGACCGCATCAACCGCCGTCACCCAACGCGGTACCGAGGATTGCGAGCAACCCGGCGGCGCGTGAACGAGCGGCCTGGGACGCGGCCGGATCCTCGACAATATCCGCAAACATCTGGCGCGCGGCCGCGGTTTCACCAGCGCGATAAGCGATCAGGCCGGTCAGTTCCCGAGCACTCGTTCGCCACGGCGAGTCGGCGGCCATGAGAGGTGTCAAGCGCCTCTCAAGCTCATCGCGCGAACTATTATCCATTAACTGATAAACCGCCATTAACGCCGCCAGTTGCCCCATGGCGGGATCGACATCACTGTCATCGGAGATGCGATCGAGGACGGCAACCGCGGCCGGCTTATCGCCAGCGGCGACCAGCGCCTCGGCCTCGCGCAGCCGAGCCAGAATTCCGTAGCCGTCACCGGCGCTGTCTGCAAGGACGGCGAATTGTTTCGCGGCAATTTCCGCCTGCCCTTCGGCCAACGACCGACTGGCCGCGGCGAGTTGTTCACTCTCCGCCTGATGCCGGCTTAGCTGGTACTCCGTCCAGCCCACGCTGGCGGCAACAAGCAGAACCACGGACACCACCGCGGCGATGGCGTAATAGCCGTAGGTGTTCCACAATTTGAGCCACTGATCGCGGCGTACATCTTCGTCGACTTCACGAAAAACGTCAGACACGGGAATTCTCCGGGGGACTGGAAAAGCCGGCTACAATATCCCCTGACGGCGGCGATAGCAAACCTCTGCGACGGGTCGATATCATAGCTACGGTCAACCGTTATCCATCGCGCCATTTGATCGAGCAACCGATGCTGGCGACTTGATCCGCCGGGCCCTTGCCGGTTTCGGCAACACCAACCATGGCTTCGAACAACTCGCGCCGAGCATTGGGCGCCGCCTGGTCTCGGGACTCGTCGAGACGACCGCGATATTGCAGTTCGAGAGCACCGTCGAAGCCAAAGAAATCCGGCGTACATTGGGCGTCATAGGCTCGGGCCACCATCTGACTCTCATCGTACAGGTAAGGAAATGGAAAATCGTTGTCGTGGGCCACACGGATCATGTTCTCGAAGGAGTCGGCGGGATAGGCGTCCACATCATTGGAACTGATGGCAACGAAGTTGATGCCATGACCAGCCAGATCACGGGCATCACGCACACTGCGGCCGAGGATCGCCTTTACGTAGGGGCAGTGATTGCAGATGAACATGACCATGGTGCCCTTGGAGCCGCGCAGATCAGCCAGCCGATGGTTCACGCCATCCACACCAGGGAGTTGGAAATCAGGCGCCTTCCAGCCGAAATCGCAAACCGGGGGAACAGTATCAATCATCTTTCACGTCCTTGCAAAATGGCTGTGGCGAGTTGAGACAAAGTTTGCGGGAGCCGGGCATGCGAGGCAAGCCACGAATCCGGGCCGGGCGACGAAATTTGTTTTAGTCTAATTGCGCCATGGAGTAGCCTGATCCCGCCACACCATCGACGACTCGCTTGCCAGGGATTCGGCCATGCTGCACATCACCAGGCCCGAGGTTCCGGAAACCATCGGGTTCCTGCTCACCCCCAGCTTCTCCATGATGGCCTTCACCGCCTCAATCGAGCCGCTGCGTTCGGCCAATCGCATGAGCGGGCACGCGCTCTACGACTGGCAGGTGGTGACGAAGGACGGCAACCCGGTCAATGCCAGCAATGGGCTCGCCACCATGGCATCAACCAGCATTGCCGAGGCCCGCCACTTTCCGACCTTGATCGTTTGCGCCGGTTTGGATGTCCACCTGTTTCGCGACAAGGAGGTGTTTTCCTGGCTACGCCGTCAGGCGCGAAACGGCACCCGGATCGGCGCCGTATGTACCGGCAGCCACATTCTCGCCCGGGCCGGACTACTCGAGAACCATCGCTGCACCATCCACTGGGAGAACATTCCCGGCTTCACCGAGGAATTCCCCGACATCGAGGTCACCTCGGACGTCTTCGAGATTGACCGCGGGCGCTTCACTTGTTCAGGCGGGACCGCGGCTCTCGACATGATGTTGCATCTGATCGGCCTGCAATACGGCCATGAGCTCACCACGGCGGTATCGGATCAGTTCATCCACGACCGCATTCGCGGGCCCAACGATCACCAACGCATGACCTTGCAGGCGCGGCTCGGCGTGCGCGACACTAAGTTGCTTTCGGTTATCGGGCAGATGGAGAGCAACCTGGAAGAGCCCCTGCTCCGGGGTGAGTTGGCCGACAGTGTCAGCCTATCGACCCGCCAACTCGAACGCTTGTTTCGTAAGTATCTTGGCAGCACGCCAAAACATTATTATCTCGACCTTCGGCTGCGGCGCGCCCGCCAGTTACTGCTGCAGACCAATATGTCGGTCCTGGACGTGGCCCTGGCCTGTGGTTTCGTGTCCGCCTCCCATTTCTCGAAATGCTACCGGGAACACTTCGACAAGACCCCTCGCGAAGAGCGCCGCACGCTGGCGTAGGAGCCGTCCTCGCCAGGCGACTGGTTAGCACCCATTGACAATTCATTGCCCGATTCAAAGCATAATCCACGCCCACCCATTGTTGGAGCGGC
>JAPYQV010000409.1 GCA_029937205.1 Alphaproteobacteria bacterium | reverse complement strand
GCGCTGGCAACCGCGTCTGAGCGATGAGCGCGCCGCCTTGGCGCTCGCACAGCAGCTCGAGATTTCCGAAATTCTGGCGCGCATTTTGGCGGCGCGCGGCATCGCGGCGGATGATGCCGAGCGTTTTCTCAATCCTGCCCTGCGCGACGCCTTGCCAGACCCGTCGCAATTGCGTGACATGGACAAGGCCGCCGCCTGTATGGCTGAGGCGATCCTGGCCGGCGAGAAAATCGCCGTGTTCGGCGATTACGATGTGGATGGTGCCACCTCGGGCGCTCTGATTCTGCGCTTTCTCGAGGCCGTCGGCGGTCAGGGAAGCTATTACATTCCCGACCGCATTCGCGAAGGCTACGGCCCCAACGCGCCGGCATTGCTGTCATTGGCGGAGCAGGGCGCCTCGCTGGTGGTCACCGTGGATTGCGGCATTTCGGCCTTTGAGGCCCTTGAGACGGCGGCGGAGGCCGGGCTCTCGGTCATCGTCGTCGATCATCACATCGCCGAGGCGCGCTTGCCCGCCGCCACGGCGATCGTCAATCCCAACCGTCTCGACGATGACAGCGGTTTCGGTCAGTTGGCGGCGGTCGGCGTGACCTTCCTTTTGCTTGTCGCGCTGAACCGGGCGCTGCGCCAGGCCGGGCATTATGGCGATGCCTGCCCGGAGCCAGACTTGCTCGGCCTGCTCGATTTGGTGGCGCTCGGTACGATCTGCGATGTGGTGCCGCTTACCGGCCTCAACCGGGCACTCACCGTGCAAGGCCTTAAAGTGATGGCGGCGCGCAGCAATCTCGGTTTGACCGCATTGGCGGATAGTGCCGGCATCAGCGAAGTGCCGACCGCTTACCACGCCGGTTACATCCTCGGCCCGCGCGTGAATGCCGGCGGACGGGTGGGTGAATCGAGCCTCGGCATTCGCCTGCTGACGACAGACGATGCCGACGCCGCGCACGCTATTGCCGAGCATTTGGGTGAGCTTAACAAGGAACGCCAGGCCATCGAGGCGGACGTTTTGGAAGCCGCTATCCGTCAGGTCGAAGAGCGCGGCGAAACACCGGCGCCGATCATAATTGCCGCCGGTGCGGGCTGGCATGCGGGTGTCGTCGGCATTGTCGCCAGCCGCTTGAAAGAGCGCTTCTCCAGCCCGGCCATCGTCATTGCGGTCGATAAGGGCATCGGCAAGGCGTCCTGCCGTTCCATTCCGGGCGTCGATATCGGTGCCGCGATCACCGCCGCGCGCCAGGCCGATCTCTTGCTCAATGGCGGCGGCCACGCCATGGCTGCCGGATTTAGTGTGGCCGAGGAAAAATTGCCAGAACTCGGCTTATTTCTGATGGAGCGCCTCGCCCCGGCCGTGGCGGCGGCGCGCCAGTCGGCCAACCTCGGGATAGATGGCGCGATTACCGTCGAGGGCGCCACCCTTGAACTGATCGAAGAACTCAACCAGGTCGGCCCGTTCGGCTCCGGCAATTCCGAACCGCGCATGGTTGTGAGCGGCGCTCGTATTGTGCGCGCCAATGTGGTCGGCAAAGGCCATGTGCGCTGCATATTGGCTGGCGCGACCGGCAAGCGCCTGACCGCTATCGCCTTCCGAGCGGCCGGCGAGGAGCTCGGTCATATGCTGCTCTCAGCGACGGAGGGGCCGCTTCATTTGGCCGGTAACCTGCGCCTCAACCGCTGGCAGGACCGCGACGACGTCCAGCTCATTATCCAGGACGCAGCGCCCGCCAGGGGCGGAGATTAGGTATAATTTAACCGAATTGTACGATTTAGTGCCTAAACACCAATTGTCAGCTTGATTTTACGCCGCCAGCCGACTAATTAGCCACTTGGCTTTGGACCCCTTCGTCTAGAGGTTAGGACACCACTCTTTCACAGTGGAGACACGAGTTCAATTCTCGTAGGGGTCGCCAATATCTTGCGGTCTGGCGCGGAATAAGGCGCGCTTAATTCACGGAAATTATATTGCCTGGCAGCTTAGAAGTAGCGATCAAGCAATTTCCGATAGTCGCCACTGTCCTTTAAGACTTTGAGGGCGCGATCCAGAACTTCCGAAGTTCTCGTGCCAATATTACGAATCACATGAAATACGGGCATCTGCCAAATTGCTGAAGATGGCTGCGGGCAAATTTGGCCGACGTCCCGGCCCATTTAAACGCGCATTATGTGCCGGGACAAAATTTGTGCTGCAAATTAATGTTAACGTCGTTATCATTATGAAATTGGCGTGCAAAGGTCCGCCGGCACAGACATCAGACAAAGCGCGGCACAATAAGCGGTCGATCCAATATTCGTGTACGGCAGGAGTGAAATGGCGGCAATGAGTAAGGAAGAACATCGTTCAACGGCGCGCCGGCAGATATCCGACCGCCGTGTGCCGAAAGATCGCAGAAATCGGGACGTTCAATTGAACGGTCTTGATATACGGCAAGGCATTCGGCGCGGTGAAAATAATCGCCGGAATAGTCCCGATCGCCGTAACGAATCTTAGCTGCCGCGGTGACCGTCGAGGAAGTCTAGCAACACTGCAAAATATTCATCGGGAACTTCCCACATGGAAAGGTGCGAGGCATTCTTCAGCACCTTGATACGCGAATCCGGCAACGCGTCATGCATTTTTTGTGAGCAGGCGGGGGTGAGATGGTCATGCTGGCCGCACATGACCAAAGCCGGCTGTGATATCCGGCTGAGATCGGGAATGCGGTTCCAATTCATGATGTTGCCGGTTGGGTTAAATTCGTTGCCGCCCCAAATGGTTTTGTAGGGCGCCATACTCCAGCCGTCGAAAGAGCGGTTTACCGCGTCGGGCCAGGTGTCGAGGCGGCACACATGGCGGTAATTCAGCAGCGTGACCGCCGCCTCATATTCCGGATGGTCGAGGCTGTCCTCGGCCTCGTGGCGCTGCATCATGGCTTCGGTCTCCGGCCCGAGCGACTGGCGAATGCGCTTTAACTCACGTGCCAGATGGGGGATATCGCCGGCGCCGTTGGCCAGCGTGATGGTTTTGAAATTTTTGGGATATTTCAATGCGTAGTCGATACCGATCCAGGTACCCCAGGACTGGCCGTAAAGATGCACCACGCCGAGATCCAGGGCCTTGCGAACGGTCTCTGTCTCTTCGACATAGCGCTCCACGGTCCACAGGGAATTATCCTCGGGCCGGTCTGATTTGCCGCACCCGAGCTGATCGAAAGCAACAACGCGATAGTCCTTGTCGGCCAGCCAGGAATGGCAATCGCGGACATAATCGCAAGACAGGCCGGGGCCGCCATTCAGGCAAAACAACACTTCATTGCCCTGGCCGAAGCTGTAGGCGACAACATTGTGGCCATCGACCTCAACAT
>JAPYQV010000408.1 GCA_029937205.1 Alphaproteobacteria bacterium | reverse complement strand
CATTGGAGAATGACAAATCCGGCGATACCTTGGAGGCGCGCATCCTCGAGGCCGGCCACAAGTTAGCGGCGCGCACCATTGTGAAAGACGAGCAGGCGCTCATTGTCCAGCAATTGCGCACTTGGATTGCCGATCCGGATATCGATACCGTGATCTCCACCGGCGGCACCGGCCTCACCGGGCGCGACATCACGCCGGAAGCGTTTGAGGAAGTCTATGAAAAAGAGATCAAGGGCTTCGGCGAGCTCTTCCGCCAGCTGAGCTACGAGATCATCGGCACCTCGACCATGCAGTCGCGCGCCACCGGCGGGCTCGCCGGCGGCACCTATTTGTTCGCCCTGCCCGGATCGCCCGGTGCGTGCCGCGACGGCTGGGACAAAATCCTAAAGGCCCAGCTCGACAGCCGGCAAAAGCCGTGCAATCTGGTCGAGCTGATGCCGCGCCTGCAGGAGCATCTTTAGACCGGATAAGCCTCGCCGCGGCGGCGCATGCGCCAGCGTGTATGATCGGCGCCCATATCTATGTCGCTGAGCGTCTCCAGCATGGCAACAGAGTGACCCTTGTCGAGATTTCGGATGGTATCCGCCAATGCCTGCGGGCTCGACCAGGCAACCCCGTCAAAAGGCTTGGTGCGCCGTGCGCGGGTTGACAGGCCGACCAGCCAGTAGCCGCCATCCGCCGCCGGCCCGAATACCGCATCGGCCCGGCCGAGGGCAGTGAAAGCCCGAGCGACATGGCCCGTCGTGAGCTCGGGAATATCGCTGCCGACCAGCACGGTGGGGCCGGGCGGCATGGCGTCGAAGGCACGCGCCATGCGCGCGCCGAGATCTCCCGACCCCTGTTTTATCACCCGACACGGCAACGGCCAAAACGGCTCATGACCACTGAAGTTGTCCGGCGTCACGGCGAGATGGCAGCGCCAACGCGGATCGCGCGCCAGACGGAGAATCATCCGCCGCGTCGTGCCGCGATAAAATTTCCACGCTTCCTGACGGCCAATATCGTTCGCCAGCCGACTTTTTACCGCGCCGAGGCGCGGCGCCTTAACGAAGAGCAGGAGATTGCGCCGCATCACATAAATCAGCCGTAGAGCCGGACCAGAAAGCGCGGTTTGACACCGAGGAAATAGAGCCCCAGGCAGATCAGGTTGCGCGCCGAGCGGCGCACATAACCCGAGCGGCGGTAGCGCCATGCGGAGGTGCGCGCCTCCGCCCCAAGATGGACAAAGCGGGCGCGGCCGATACGGCGCGCCAGATCGACATCCTCCATCAGCGGCAGAGAGCGAAAGCCGCCGATGGATTGATAAAATGCGCGACCGATCAAAAGCCCCTGATCACCATAAGGCAGGCCGAATACCCGCGCGCGCCACGCCGCCAGGGCTTCCAATCGACGCGCGGCAGGCGCGCCATCATCGAGAGCCAGGCGAAAGACACCAGCCCGCATTGTGTTGTCCGGGTTCGCCATGAAATGCGCGGCCTCGTCCCGCCAATCCGCGCTCAACACCGTATCGGCGTGGAGAAACAACAGCCAATCGCCGCGCGCGGCCTTTGCGCCGGCGGATAATTGCCCACCGCGCCCACGCGGCGCGGAAATGATATTTGCGCCGCCGGACTGCGCTAAGGCGCAAGTGGCATCGGATGAACCGCCATCCACAACGATCACTTCGAGGTCGCCCTCGCCCAAACCGGGAAGAAAGCCGTCCAATACCTCGGCCAGGGTCGTGGCCGCATTTAGGGTCGGGATAACGACAGAGAGCACCAGCGATCTCCAACGGAATACAATCCGCACCATGCCCGTTTGCGGCTTCGAGGTCAAAATGTTCTGTTTTTGTTCGTAATTTGGGCTACAATAATGGCATGAGCGCCGCGGAACATGCAGAGAACATAGCTTTGGCCGCAAACTTGGCCCGCGAGGCCCGCAAAGGGCGCGGTGCGGCGAGCAATCGGGCGGGGCGTTATGAACGCTTCGCCGGCGAAGCGTGCGACGATGGCTGGGGCAGCCTTGATGAGCCGCTTGAGCGACTTGAAACGATCGTTCAGCCCGACAGTAGCCGCACAATCATTACCCGCAATGAGTCGCCCGATCTTGGTTTCGACCGCTCGATCAATGCCTATCGCGGCTGTGAGCATGGCTGCGCCTATTGTTATGCCAGGCCGACACACGCCTTTCTCGGCCTCTCGCCGGGGCAGGATTTCGAAACCCGGATTTTCGCCAAACATAAAGCGCCCGAACTGCTACGGCAGGAATTGTCGAAACCCGGCTACCGTCCGCGCATGATCGCGCTCGGCACCAATACGGACCCGTATCAGCCGGCCGAGCGTAAGTTGGAGATCACCCGCGGCATTCTCGAAGTGCTGTCGGAATTCAACCATCCGGTCGGGATTGTGACCAAATCCTCACTTATTACCCGCGACATAGACATTCTCGGCAACATGGCGGAGCGCAATCTGGTCAAGGCCGTGCTTTCGGTGACGACTTTGGACCGGCATCTGGCGCGCCGCCTCGAACCGCGCGCGTCGACTCCGGCAAAACGCCTGGAGGCGCTGCGCAGCTTAAGCGCCGCCGGTATTCCGACCGGCGTCAATTTCGCACCGGTCATCCCGGCGCTCAACGAAAGCGAGCTTGAAGCCATATTCGAAGCGGCTGCCGAAGCCGGGGTGCGCGAAGCCGCATACATCCTGTTGCGCCTGCCGCTTGAGATTACCGATTTGTTCAAGGAATGGTTGCTGCTGCATGCCCCCGGGCGGGCGAACCACGTGATGAGCCGCATGCGTGATATGCACGCCGGGCAACATTACCGCTCCGGCTTTGGTCTGCGCCAAACCGGCTCGGGGCCGAGCGCCGAGCTGCTCGGCCAGCGCTATCGCCTGGCCAAGAAGAAATACGGCCTCGACAACCCACCATTGCGACTCGACTCGAGTCGTTTTTGCCCGCCTCCGCGCACCGGAGATCAATTAACATTGATATAATTCAATTAGTTATAAGCCAACACTAACTTCTGACTCAAATGTGTGGCACGATTCGCCGCACATGCTGTTCCATTCGGAACTTGGTCAATTGGCCGTCGTTGCCCTTGCCGCCCTGTTGTGCGGCATCGTATTTGCGCGTTTCAAGCAACCGGCCATTGTCGGCTACATCCTGGCCGGCGTTCTGCTTGGCCCGAGCGCCCTCGGTTTGGTGGAAAACCGCGACTGGGTGGCGATGCTGGCCGAGCTTGGCGTGTTGCTGCTGCTGTTCGTCATCGCCATGAAGCTATCGTTGCGCGCCTTCCGCACCATCTGGAAAGTGGCACTGATGGCGGCAGCGATGCAGATCGCTATCGCCACTGTTATTACCCTCGCCC
>JAPYQV010000407.1 GCA_029937205.1 Alphaproteobacteria bacterium | reverse complement strand
GCGCTTCGGCGTCGTAGCCCGCATCTTCATAGTCAGGGTCCGATTGGAACACGCCAGAATCATGCTCCACCTGCGTGGTGGCGGGATCGCTGACAATCTCATCCGCCGCTACCTTGTCAACGCCCGCCAGGGCGAGTGCGCCGGCAAGGAGCGCCAAGCCGGCCACCGGCCACAGGCGAAAAGAAAACCGATTTTGCGATTTCCGGGTCACAGTTAACTCCCTACTTCAAATTCGACGGTAAAGGCGTCGACTTCCAACATCCATTCGTTCATGGTGCGCTCCATTTCCGTCGTCGCGCCGACGAAGCGCATGAAATATATCGGCTCGGCGCGGCTGCGCATGCGGATCGCCAGTTTGTAGGTTCCCGGTTCGCTGATCAGCGAACCGGGAACCGAATAATCGGCGTCTCGGCTCGCCAGCGGCGGGATTGAACGGCTTTCCATACGCACAAACGGCGGATGGTTGATCACCGTCGTCGGCTGCGCTGCGGGGCGCAGGAACGGCAGTTGATCGACATCGAAATTGACCGGCAGATACATCTCGCGGTCGGTTCCCTTGACGTTGGTGGTGAGAAACTTGGTCTGATAATTCACCAATTGATCGTCGAAAGGAATCTTCCCGGCGAGCACATCGAGGCTGTGCTGGTCGGCCATGTCGCCATTGCTGTCGACATATCCGGATTCCCAGATGTTGTTGCCGTTGGGATCGATCAGCGCAACGTTCAGCCACAGTTCGGGCTGGGCGCCAAGCGAGCCGGATGGCAGATTGTGACCATTGTTGGTGTTGGTCACGACATAGTGGAAATCGAGATCGTCGCCGACACCGGGCGTCCCGTCGAAGAACGGACCATCGATGTGCGAGCCGTTTTCCATGACGCGCGTTCTCAGATCGCGTTTTTCCTCGATCAGTACGAGATTATACTCGACGATCGCACGCGCTTCCTCGCGGTCGAAACGGTCTTCCCAAACTTCGGGAAACTCGATTTCCTCGCGCTCGCCCTCGTCCACCGCCTCTTCATATTCGTCTTCCCAATCCTCATCACCCCACGGCTCGCGCCAGTTGAACTCGAGCCATTCGCGCATGGTCCAGTTTTCGGCTTCCGGATTGTGCGGAAAAATGCCGGGATGGGCGATCGGATAGCCTGGACCGGCGAAGGAATGATCGTGGCGCGTCCGGTTCGGATTGACCGGCCGGCCGTTGACCACGGCTACCGGGCCTGTCTTGAATCCACCGGCGACACCCGGATTGTAACTCATATGACAATCCTGGCAGGTGACGCCTTCCTGATGGGCGGGCGAATCGCGGTATTGCTCCCACACCACTTCGAGCTTGATGCCGAGATTGACCGCAACTTGATGACACGAGGCGCAGAACTCCGACTGCGAGAGTTGCGTCATCTTAATACCTTCAAGGTGAATCTGGTTGCCGTGCTCGTCGTCGCTGGTCGCCACTTTCCACGAGCTTGCATCCGACACCACTTCGGCGACGCCATCGCCGCCGATATTGCCGTAAACCGGTTCGAAGATCGTGCCGGGGACGATTCGGCGTTCGCCGTTCGAGCGGCTATCGGCTTCGCTCACACGGTGGCAGGTGATGCAGGTGACGCCCTCGCGGGAGACTTGGCTGCGCTCCCAAATCGGCATTTCCCGGGGCTCGCCCATCGCCGTGCCGGTGCTGATATGGCAGCGCACGCAGAACGCACCGATGGTCGGCGCCAGCGAATTGATGGCGTTTTCGAATTTGTGAAACATCGGCGAGATCGACGCATAGGCGTGATTCGATGACGCCCATTCGCGGTATATATCCTCATGGCACGATTTGCACTGCGACGCGCTCGGGAAGAGACTTTCATCGAGCATTGCGGTGTGCATGTCGTCCGCACTCGCGTCGTCCGCGGCGTTTGCCGGGGCGTGCCAAGCAAGCAGCGCCAGAATGCCAAGAGCAGCCAGCGCGGCAACGCCGCAGTGGCGGCGCCATTTATTCCTCATTTGCAGCTTCATCATGTTCCACCATCCGTAAATCGAAACCAGGGTCCGCGTGGTATACGTGACAGAGCTGACAGTCCTGCTGGACCTGCCCTTCACTGTGACACTGCACGCATGTTTCCTGGTCTATAGCAAAAAAGTTACTTTGGAAGTGATGCGGATCACGCTGCTCAAACGCTTTCTGGTAAGGCGCTTCCTCATTGATTTTGTGGCAGGTGCGGCAACCATTCTGCGGATCCATCAGATTGACGCCTTCAGGATTCAGAAGCGTGATATGGGCACCGTGCGAATAGGTCGTGTAGGGCCGGGCATTGCTCGGCCGATAGCCCCATTCAGCTTCCAATCCACCATCTTCCGTTTGCGATATGGCGTGGCACTTGGTGCAGGCGCCGATACCTTCCTTGGGGCTCAAAATCGCCTCATGCATTGCCTCGGCGGCATCCGCATTGTCGTCGTTAATTGCCATATTAGGATTAAGGGCAAAATTAATCCACCCCTTGGCCACGGCATCAGCGTGACCGACCGGTGCATAGCGCAGCTCCAGCGCTTCGCCGCGCCAGCCGCCCAATTCGCTCTCCATCGGCGCCTCATATTCGAGGTTGGACGCCCAGGCGCACGCCACCCGTTTGACCAGTTCCGGGTTCAGGCCGGAGAGTAAAATTGGCGATACTTCCGCGCCGGCATGTTCATCGACCAATTCCGCCAGTGGCGCCGGGCCTTCTTCGACCAGACGCATGATGAATTCCTGCATGGGCTCACTGTAACTCTCCACGTCGTCAGCCGCTATGCCGAGCAGGAAGGCGCTGATCGGATCGCCCTCCTCGAGGGAGACGGCCTCATAGTCTTCTTCCTCGATCTCGGCCAGTTCCACCTCGTCGCCGGCCTCGATGGCATCGGTCATTTCCGCCATATTCTCACGCACCATCTCCCAAGTCTCCAGGGTCGGTCCGCAGGCTTCCATGACGGCATCGCCGTCGATCAAATTTTCTTCGAACTCGGGCAGGCGCAGGATCACCAGTTCGCGCTCCGTGATGGCGCTGCTATGGCACTTGGCGCAGGTTTCGTCGAAGCCCGCCGGCTCGACGGCACGAGCCGCCGTATCAACCGCGTGACACGAAGTGCAATTTGCCGGCGCGCGCTCGGCATAGCGCTGATCGGCGAAGTGTTTGGACAAATGAGAGACATGATTGAATTTCACCGAAGTGCGCCGGTCATGCGGGAAAGTGGCGGAAAATTGCGGGTGATTCTTCGAAAAACTGTCGATCTCCTGCGTGTGGCAGACATTGCACTGGCTGTCCGACATGACCTTGATATCCGCGTCCTCGCCTTTGTGCTCGGTGTGGCACATGACGCATTCGGT
>JAPYQV010000008.1:1826-18886 GCA_029937205.1 Alphaproteobacteria bacterium | reverse complement strand
GAACGGAATTGTCCGATGCGCTCGTTCAGCACCACGCGTTGCTCGGGCGACAGCACTTCGGAGACATCGGCGAGCACAGTGATCAGGCTCTTGCTGATATAATCGGCATCCGCCAAGCGGCCGGCGCGCAGCGTTTCGAGCGCCGGGCGGTCGACATTTTCGGCCAACAGCAGTTCCTGGATCGCCTCTCCGGCGCCGCGCATACGGCTGTGCACGGGTTTCAGATCCAACGCCGCCGCCGTCACCAGTTTGGTGATCTCATCCTGCTGCGCGCCGCTGGCATCGACCTCGCCGGCACCAAGCTTCACCATGCAGGCGATGCGGGTTTTAAGCTCATCGTCCGGTATGTCCGAAAAACTGACATGATGATCGCCGCCGGCGCAGCTGTGATAACCGGCAAACAGTTTCATATGGCCGTAAGCCTGGCTTTTGGTGAACGCCTGAACGCCGAAAAAGCCGCCGATGGTGAGGACGGCGACGGCGCTGAGCGCGATCAATTTACGCTTCGGAGTGCGAAACCAACCCTTTTTGGCTGAACCCTGTTTGTGCGACATAGACTCATTCCTTTCCTAAGATTTCCGGCCCCTGGCCGTGCAGTGTGGCGGGATACCGTGCCCGCCTATCCTTTAAATCTAGGAAGCGAATGTTTCCGGCGTTTTTCCACAAGGTAAAGAAATGTAAAGCCCACTGCGTGTTTTTGTGCCGTGTTTTTGTGCCGCCCCAGGAAGGCGCGGCGGGACAGGATTGGGCACAACCGGGTGCAATGAGCATGTTATGGTGCGCAAATGAAGGCAGGGGCGAGGAGCGGTTCATTGGAGGGAAAAGCGGCAACGGCGAAACGGATTTTCGCTGGCATCAAGGCTGTCATAATCAAAGACGATTTCAAGCGCGCCACGGCGATGATCGAGCAAGCCCTCGCGACGGACGACGAATTCGCCAAAGGGCGAAATATACGTCTGGCCCACTGGCTGGTGATGGGCGCGAACTGGAGCTTGATAAACCAGTTGATATCCTCGAACACAAACTCACTTCAAACCAGAGGTTGGCTCAATTCAATTCTGAGCCCGCGACCGGTGAACGAAGCCGGTCAACCGATTTCCTGGCTTACTTACCCAGCGATCGAGTTTATCGAAAGCTTTGTGCGGAGCGACTGGTCGGTATTTGAATGGGGAGGTGGTTCGTCAACTCTCTGGTGGTCCGAACGGGTGTCGAAAGTTCATACGATCGAACATAACCGCCAATTCCATGACACAATCATTCAACAAATAGAACCCAACGTGACCTTACGCCTGTGCGAGGCGCACGGTGAATATGTAGATGCAATCACATCCAGTCAGGGAGGACCGTTCGACGTGATCGTCATCGACGGCGAGGAGCGCAACGCCTGCGCGCGGACCGCGCTGCAATATTTAAAACCGAACGGTATGATCGTATACGACAACAGCGATCGCCTCATGTATCGGGATGGTTTCGAATTCCTGAGTGGGTCTGGCTTGAAACGCATTGATTTTTTCGGCCTCATTCCAAGCTATGTGTACAAGAATTGCACTTCAATTTTCTTCTTCGACGACAAATTCATGAGGCCAGATATATTACCCAGTGACAAGATTTCTTGTGTGGGTTCCACCTGCTCACAAGCTGCGGGCGAGTGATCAAATTAAGCAAGTACTTGGTAAATTATCTTGCGGCGTGCAGCGGCGTGCGGTTATCGGAGAGAACCCATGTATGAGCGTTGTGGAGACAAATGCTGCGACGCGCTGACTAGACAATTTTATTGGTGGGCCGCCATGATCGAGTACAAAGCCAATTCACCAATCCGATGATGGCAGAGGCAGAGCTTAATTTCACTTAGGTTCAAGCGTAGGATTCAGCGCAAATTTCATGTGCCCGAAATTCGTCTCCGCTTGCGCTTTGAGAGCGGAGTGGAATTAGGCGGCCCTTGCCAGCCCGTGCGACCGGGCTGGCGTGCCCCTCAATAGAGATGCCACGTGGCGGCGGCGGATCATCTCCGTCCTACACCAACCCTCCTTTTCGAGCAGGGATTGCGGCGTGGGCAGATTGCCGCGAAAGGCGGTATAGGCCGCCGTGGTCGCCGCCACCGTGGCTTAGAGCGGATAGGGCCCGCCGGTCGCGGCATTGCCGCCGTCGCACGACAGGTTGGTGCCGACGCAATAGCTCGATTCATCCGAAGCCAGGAACAGGGCGGCGTAGGCGACCTCCCGTGGCGCGGCCAGGCGGCGGATCGGCAAGCCCTTGGCGAGACTTTCGATATTATCCTCGATGGTGCCCTCCAAGGTTCCCAACCAGTCGTCGATCATCTTGGTATGGGTTTCGCCGGGGCAAACCGAATTGACCCGCACATTGTCGCCGATGTGATCGAGCGCCATGCATTTGGTCATTTGGATGACCGCGCCCTTGCTGGCGCAATAGGCGCTGAGGCCGGGCTCGCCGTTCAAACCCGATTCCGAGGCGATATTGACGATCGAGCCGCCGCCCTGGGCGATCATCTCGCGCAGCGCCGCGCGGGCGAGCTGAAACACCGCGGTGACGTTGACGGCGAAGGTATCCGACCATTGTTCGTCGGTCGTTTCCGCCGACGCGGCGAAATAGAGAATGCCGGCATTGTTGACCAGCACATCGATCCTGCCGAAGCGCGCTTTGGTCTCGGCGACGAGATGATCGCAGACACCGTCCTCGCGCACATCGCCGGCGATAAACTCCGCCGTGCCGCCGGCTTTATGGATCGCCGCCAGCACCGCCTCACCGCGCGCCTGATCGCGCCCGGTCATCAACACCTTGGCACCTTCTTCGGCAAACAGTTTGGCGCAGGCTTCGCCGATTCCAGCGGTCGCCCCGGTGATCAGAACTGTCTTATCCTTGAGTCTCATCGTATCAGCCTCCCTTGAATCGAGATTTTTTCAGATGGTTTCTTCAGACAGCCGGCAGCGTAGCACATCAGTTAACTGCCGGCAGGGCTGAAGCGCTTCCCATCACGCTGGCGGTTGAATAGGATCGGTTCAGAATTGAATGTTTCCTCGGACATGTCAGCCAATAAAGAAAATCACCCGATGACTTATACCCTCTACACTTCCGCCGGTTCCGGCAGCTTTGTTGTCGAAGCCGCCCTGACCATGGCGGGCGCGGAGTTCACCAAGATCGACATAGATATGGAATCCGGCACCCACCGCGAGGCGGAATTCGCCGCTCTTAATCCGATGAAACAACTGCCTGCACTTGCTCTCCCCAGTGGTGAGGTCATGACGGAATCCGCCGCCATCCTGATTTACCTGGCGCAGGAATTTGCCGGCAAGGGGCTTGCGCCTGAGGCGGGCACTGCCGAGCAGGCGCGCTTTCTGCGCTGGGCGGTGTTCATCTCGGCAAACCTCTATGAAGGCGTGTTGCGCTATTATTTCACCCAGCGTTATACGACGGATGAGACCCCGGCCGGTCCGGCCGGAGTCAAGGCGGCGGCGCAGAATAATATGCGCACCGCCTGCGCTGTGCTGGAAGCGGATCTCGCGCGGAACGGCCCGTGGCTCTCAGGTCCAGGCATGACCCTGGTGGATGTCTATTTTACCATGCTGCATTCATGGAATCCGGGCATGGCCGACACATCGGCGATGTCCAAACTCAACGCTATGGTCGAGGCCGTCCGCGCCGACGCGGTAATTGCCCCGATCCTGGGGCGCCATGGCCTGTGAGGAAATCCTGCTCTCTTCAAATTGCGATGGCGCTTGGCTAGAGTTGGCGGCAGCTTGGAAGCTGCCCGGCAAACGCTAGGGTAAACGGCGAAACTGCTTGCGGCCGCGCGCGGCCTTACCTTTCGGGAGATAAAAAGATGGCACGCGATCCGCGCTACGACATCCTGTTCGAGCCGGTCAAGATTGGCCCGAAAACGGCAAAGAACCGCTTCTATCAGGTGCCCCATTGCAACGGCATGGGCCATCTCTATCCCAATGGCATGGCCGCCATGCGCGGGATCAAGGCCGAGGGCGGCTGGGCTGTCGTGTGCACTGAGGAGTGCGAAATTCACCCGAGTTCGGATTACACCCCGGTGACCGAAATGCGGCTCTGGGATGACGGCGATATGCCGGTCCATCAACGGGTGGTCGACAACATTCATGCGCACGGCGCGCTCGCCGGCACCGAGCTGGTCCATAACAGCCACGATTCCCCCAACCGCTTCAGCCGCGAGGTGCCGCTGTCGCCGTCGCACCAGATTTGCATCTATAACGACCCAATCCAGGCGCGCGCCATGGACAAGGAGGACATCCGCAACTTTCGGCGTTGGCACCGCGACGCCGCTCTGCGCGCCAAGAAGATCGGCTATGACATCATCTATCTCTATGTCGCGCACAACATCACGATGCTGACCTATTTCTTGTCGCGCCGTTACAATGACCGCACGGACGAATATGGCGGCAGCTTCGAGAATCGCCTGCGCCTCCTGCGCGAGACCCTGGAGGAGACCAAGGACGCCGTCGGCGATACGTGTGCCATCGCCGTGCGCTTCGCCGTCGATGAGTTGATGGGCGAAAAAGGCATTACCCATGACGGCGAAGGCCGTGCGGTGATCGAAGCGCTGGCCGAGTTGCCCGATCTCTGGGACGTCAACATCGCCGGCTGGGAGAATGATTCGGCCACCGCGCGCTTTTCGGAGGAAGGCTATCAGGAAGAATTCATTTCCTTCGTCAAGCAGGTGACGTCGAAGCCTGTTGTCGGTGTCGGGCGCTACACCTCGCCCGATCGCATGGTCTCCCTCGTCGAAAAAGGCGTGCTTGATTTCATCGGCGCGGCGCGGCCCTCGATCGCCGATCCGTTCCTGCCCAAGAAGGTCGAGGAAGGGCGGCTCGAGGATATTCGCGAGTGCATCGGCTGCAACATCTGCGTCAGTTGCGATTTTCTCGGCCACCCCTTGCGCTGCACCCAGAATCCAACCATGGGCGAAGAGTATCGCCGCGGCTGGCATCCCGAAAATATCGCTGCCAAGGGCTCGGACGCGCGGGTTCTGGTGGTTGGCGCCGGGCCTGCCGGCCTTGAAGCCACGCACGCTTTAGGGAAGCGCGGTTATGACGTGATGCTGGCCGAGGCGACGCGCGATCTCGGCGGACGCGTGACGCTCGAATCCCGGCTGCCGGGCATGGCGGAATATGCCCGCGTGCGCGATTACCGCGTGCAGCAGATCGAACGCTTGACCAATGTTGAGGTTTTCCGGGAAAGCAAAATGACGCTGGAAAATGTGCTTGAGTCCGGCGCCGGTCACGTGGTTATCGCGACGGGCGCGCGGTGGCGGAGAGACGGCGTCGGGCGCCAGCATACGTCGCCGATCCCGGGCAGCGATTTGGCGCAGCTATTCACGCCCGATGACATCATGGCCGGGCGCCTCCCAGAAGGACCTGTGCTTCTCTATGACGACGATCACTACTACATGACCAGCGTGATCGCCGAACGGCTCTGCGCCGAGGGCCTCGAGGTGATCTTCGTCACCCCCGCAGCTGACGTCGCCAATTGGACGCACAACACCATGGAGCAGCCGCGCATTCAGGCGCGCCTGATCGAGCTCGGCGTGGAAATCCGTACTGCGCACAATCTAATCGCCATCGAAGACAGCGCGGCGCTGTTGTCCTGTGTCTATACCGGGCAGGAGACGCGGCGCGACTGCGCGGCGATCGTCTCGGTTACAGCACGGCTGCCCAACGATGCGCTATATTTAGCGCTTGCGGCCGACGCCCGGGCGCTCGACGCGGCCGGTATCAGCACCCTCAAGGTCATCGGCGACGCCTGCGCTCCGGCGGCGATCGTCCACGCCGTCTATGCCGGCCACCGCTACGCCCGCGAGCTTGACGAACCTGAGCCCGAGGGCGTGCCTTTCAAGCGCGAGAGGGTGGCATTGGCGCCGCTACCTTGACAGCCGCGCCTAATAAAATCAGGTTTTCTGCCCCTTGAACGGTGACAGGCCGGCTGGCGCGAAACCGGCGAGGTAGCGGGTGAGGGGGTCTGGGGTGCGGCCCGCGTCGGCCGCCGCATCGGTCCGGGCGATGGCGCCGCGCACCAGTTTGCCGCCGAAATAGCGGATCGGCTCGGGCGGGAAATCGCGCCCGAGCGGGCGTACCAGCCCGCATTCGGACCATTCATCTTTCTTGTCGAGTGCCAGCGACGCGAGGATCTTGCCGCCGAGATGGCAGGGGCCAACGCCATTCCCGGAATAGCCGACGCCGTACAACACATTCGGCTGGCCGTCGAGCGCGCCGAAATAGGGCAGGCCCGCCTTGGAGCGGTCGATCGGCCCCATCCAACTGTCGGCGGGGCGCACTTGGCCGAGTTCCGGGTAGGTCCATTGCAGCCATGAGGTGACACTGTCGGCAATCTGCGTCGGGCCGTCGAGCTTGGTGCCGACCTGATTGCCGTAAGGCCAACGGCCGTTCATGCCGCCCTTGCCGAAGGCGATGCGGCCATCGCGCGTGGTGCGGTAGTAATGCACCAGCATGCGGCCGTCCGAGATCGTCATGCCGTCGCGCCAACCCATCTCCTCGAGGCGCTCGGGCATGGCTTCGGTGATGACGATATCGCTCGAGACGACGATGATGGCGCGGTGGATGGGTGCGAAGCGGATGCCCCAGGCGTTCATCGCCAGGACCACTTTGGCCGCTTTGATGCGGCCGTTTGGCGTGGTCACCTCGGGCTTTCCTGTGCCTTGCAGCTTTGTCAGCGGCGTGTTCTCAAATATACGCACGCCGCGCGCCAACGCGGCCTGGCGCAGGCCGCGCGCCAGCGCCGCCGGTTGCACGCTGGCCCCGCCGGGCTCGAAAATGCCGGCCTGATGACGGGTTGAGCCCGAGCGCGCGCCGACTTGCGCCGCTTCCCAGCGCTCAAACGGATATTGCTGGTAGCGTGCCGCCGCATCGAAGGTGCTGTCCCAGGCATCCACCTGTTGGTCATTGGTGGCGGCCCACAGCCAGCCGTCGCGCCGGTAATGGGCATCGATGTCTTCTTTAGCGCAGAACTCGCCGATGGCTTCGACGGATGCGGCGGAAGCTGCGGCGAGACGTACCGCTTCCTCGCCGCCGCAGATCTTTTCGAGCGAGAGAAATTTGGCCCACCAGCTCAGCGCAAAGCCGCCATTGCGCCCGCTGGCACCGGCGCCGCAGACGTCTTTCTCAATGAGGACGACATCGAGCGTCGGTTCCTGCTGTTTGAGGTTTATCGCTGTCCACAGGCCGGTATAGCCGCCGCCGACAATACACACATCGGCGCTGATATCGCCGCCGAGCGACGGGCAATCCTCCTCGTCAGGCGCGATCGCCTCTTTGAGCCAGTGGCTGTTGCGACGGGGATCCATATCGCCTCCTAAAGCGCTGCCGTGATGGCTTTGCCGAGCTCTTGCGTGCTCGCCGTGCCGCCCAAATCCTTGGTGAGACCGTCGCCATCGGCGAGCACCGCCTGGATGGCGTCGGTGATCGCCTTGCCGGCATCTTCATGGCCGAGATGATCGAGCATCATGGCGCCGGTCCAGATTTGCGCAATCGGATTGGCGATGTTCTGCCCGGCGATATCGGGCGCCGAGCCATGCACCGGCTCGAACATCGAGGGATAGTCTTTCTCCGGATTGATATTGGCGGCGGGTGCGAGACCCATGCCGCCGACCACCGCGGCGCCGAGATCGGAAAGGATATCGCCAAAAAGATTGCTGCCGACGACGACATCGAACCAATCCGGGTGCTGGACGAAATGGGCGGAGAGAATATCGATGTGGAATTGATCGGTTTGGATATCGGGGAAGGCCGGCTTCATGGCTTCGAAGCGCTCGTCCCAATAGGGCATGGTGTGAATGATGCCGTTGGATTTGGTTGCGGACGTCAGGTGACCGCGGCGTTTTACCGCCTGCTCGAAGGCAAAACGCATCACCTTGTCGACGCCCTCGCGGGTGAAGACGCTCTCCTGGATCACCATTTCCCGCTCCGTGCCGGCATAGATGCGCCCGCCCATCTCGGAATATTCACCCTCATTGTTTTCACGCACGATGGTGAAATCGATATCGCCAGGGCCGCGGCCAGCAAGCGGCGTGGTGACGCCTTTCATCAGCTTGATCGGGCGTAAATTCACATATTGCCGGAAGGCGCGGCGGATCGGGATCAACAGGCCCCACAGCGACACATGGTCGGCGACGCCGGGATAGCCAACCGCACCCAGGAACAGTGCATCGAACGGGCTGAGTTGCTCAATGCCGTCCTCCGGCATCATGCGCCCGGTCTTGGCGTAGGTCTCGCACGACCAATCGAATTCCTGCCAGGCAAAGGAAATGCCGAACTTGCCGCCGACTTTTTCCAACACGGTCACCGCCTCGGGCAGCACCTCTTTGCCGATGCCGTCGCCGGGGATGAGCGCGATCTTGTAACTTGCCATGGGGTCCTCCATTGGTGGGCGGACCGGATTATGCGCGCTTCATCCGAAGGTACAAGATATTCGCGAATTTCGCTCGGGGCACAGGAGTGGTAAATAGAAAGTATGGGTGGAAAGAAGACTGCGGTGGGCACCTATCGCCTGGAGGATCAGGTCGGGCATTTGTTGCGCCGCGCGCATCAGCGCGCCACGGCGATATTTCTCGAACGCCTCAATGGCGCGCGGGTCACGCCGACGCAGTTCGCCGCCCTGGCCAAGCTCGCCGATGAGGGCGAGCTCAGCCAGAACCATCTCGGCCGTCTTACCGCCATGGACCCGGCGACCATTCAGGGTGTCACGCGCCGCCTCAAGGTGCGTGGCCTGGTTACTGGGCGCGCCGACCCGAAGGATGGCCGGCGCACGCTGCTACGCCTCAGCGCCAAAGGTGCCCGTCTGGCGAAAAGTGTGATCCCGCAGGGCTTTGGCGTGAGCGAGGGAGTGTTGGAGCCCTTGTCAAAGGCGGAACAGAAGCAATTACTGCGTCTTTTGAAGCGCCTCACATGAGGGCCATAGCTTGACGATTTTCATATGTATACATATGATTTGTGCCGCCTTCACCGGGAGTGGAAATGGCTGATTATTTACGCCCCGAATCGCTGGAAATGGCGCTGGA
The DNA here is from genome assembly GCA_029937205.1 of Alphaproteobacteria bacterium. Lineage (GTDB taxonomy): Bacteria > Pseudomonadota > Alphaproteobacteria > UBA828 > UBA828 > PTKB01. The sequence continues at coordinate 9,834 of JAPYQV010000008.1, read as the reverse complement.
TGCGTTAAAGAGCGCGCCGTTTAGCGTGCTCGCGGGCGGCACCGATTTTTATCCCGCGCGAGTGGGCCGGACGCCGCAGGAAGACGTGCTCGATATTAGTGCCGTGCGGGGTCTACGCGGCATTGAGGAGCATGCCGATCATTGGCGCCTCGGTGCGCTTACCACCTGGAGCGATATTATCCGCGCCGATCTGCCAGCCATGTTCGATGGGCTCAAGCTGGCATCGCGTGAAGTGGGCGGTGTGCAAATCCAGAACAGGGGGACGCTTGGCGGCAATCTGTGCAACGCCTCGCCCGCCGCCGATGGCGTGCCGCCGCTTCTCAGTTTGGATGCGTCGGTGGAAATTTCCTCGGCCACAGGAAGTCAAAATATAGCGCTCGGAGATTTTCTACAGGGCGCGCGCAAAACGGCGCTGCAATCGGACCAACTCCTCACTGCCTTGACCATCCCCAAGCCGAGCCAGCCGCGCGCAGCCGGACATTTTCTGAAATTGGGCGCGCGCAAATATCTGGTGATCTCGATTGTCATGGTGTCGGCGAATTTGGAAATTGATGAGAGCGGCAGGGTAAGCGCGGCGCGCCTCTCCGCGGGTGCCTGTTCGGAGGTCGCCTGCCGCCTGCCGGCCCTGGAAGCGGCGTTAATGGGAAAGGCGTGCGGCAGCGCGCTTGGAGACATTGCCGTTGCGGCGCATCTCGCACCCTTGGCGCCGCTCGACGATCTGCGCGGCTCGGCTGACTATCGCCGTGACGCCGCTTTGACCCTGATGCGGCGTTGTTTGAGCGAATTGGGCGCGCGGGCATGAATGCCGCGGTTCAATTCACCGTCAATGGCCGTGACGTCGCGGTGGGTGCGCCCGGCGTCAAGCGCCTCTCGGATGTGCTGCGTGACGATCTCGGTCTGATGGGCACCAAAATCGGCTGCAATGCCGGCGATTGCGGCGCCTGTACCGTGTTGCTAGACGGCGAGCAGGTCTGCGCCTGCATGGTATCGCTGGCGCAAGTTGAAGGGTGCGCGGTCGAGAGCGTCGAGGGACTCGCCAAGGGGGCGGGCTTGCACAAGTTGCAAGCGGCCTTTCAGCGCCACGGCGCGGCCCAGTGCGGCATCTGTACGCCGGGCATGCTGATGGCGGCGAGCGATCTGTTGGCGCGGGTGGCGAACCCCAACGAGACGCAAGTGAAGGATGCGCTCGGCGGCGTGCTCTGCCGCTGCACCGGCTATCGCAAAATCATCGATGCCGTGCTCGATTTCGCCGGCGCGGATACAGCGGTGACTCCCGAAGCGGGCGCAGCGGTCGGCGCGCGCCTGGCCAAGGTGGACGGCGTGGCCAAGTTGAACGGCGAAGAATCCTTTGGCGCCGACGCAATCCCTGCGGACGCGCTGTGGCTTCGCGTGGTGCGCTCACCGCACGCTTTTGCGCGTTTCAGCTTAGGCGATATGGACGCCTTCGTTGCCGCCCATCCCGGCATAACGCGCGTGTTGACGGCGGCGGACGCGCCGGAAAACCGCTATGCCATTATGCCGGGGCTCAAGGATCAGCCGGTTCTTGCCGAAAACATGGTGCGTATGCGCGGCGAGGGCGTGGTGGCGCTGCTGGGCGAGCGCGGCGCGATTGACGCTGTGCGCGATGCGGACCCGCCGATCACCTATGAACCACTGGAGGCCATGCTCGATATTGCGGCGGCAACGGCGCCGGGTGCCTTTCAACTGCACCATGACCGGCCCGGCAATATTTTGGCCGAGGGCCGGGTCAAGAAGGGCGATGCTGAGGCGGCGTTCGAAAGCTGTGCCGCCATCGCCGAGGGCGCGTTCGAAACGGCCTATGTGGAGCACGCTTATATCGAGCCCGAGGCGGGATGGGCGCGACGTGTCGGCGAGCGCATCGAAGTGCACGTCTCGACGCAAACGCCGATGATGGACCGCGATGAAGTGGCCGATGTGTTGAAGCTGGCGCGGCAAGATGTGCGCATCATCCCGACCGCCTGCGGCGGCGGTTTCGGCGGCAAGCTCGACCTTTCGGTACAGCCGCTGATCGCCATCGCGGCGTGGCTGACAAAGCGGCCGGTCGCCGCCATCTATACCCGCCCCGAAAGCATGATGTGCACCACCAAGCGCCATCCGGCTTTTATGCAAGCGCGCTTCGGCTGTGACGCCGAGGGCCGTTTGCAGGCGGTTAAATTTCATGCCGATGTCAACACCGGCGCCTATGCCTCGTGGGGGCCGACCGTGGCCGAGCGGGTGCCGGTGCATGCCATGGGCCCCTATCATGTGCCCCATGTGGCGACCAGCGGCCGCGCGGTATTGACCAATGGCCCGTCGTGCGGTGCGTTTCGTGGCTTCGGCGTGCCGCAGGCGGCAATCGCCCATGAAACCATGCTCGATGATTTGGCAGAAAGTCTCGGCCTGGACCGGCTGCAAATCCGCCTCACCAATGCGCTCCGGCCGGGACAGGCGACGGGTACAGGGCAGGTGCTAGAAGCGAGCGCCGGCTTGGCGCCGTGCCTTGAGTTGCTCGAGCCGCGCTGGCGCGTTGCGCTGGAAGAAGTGGCGGCATTCAACTCGGATGCCGACCAGCGCCGCAGAGGTGTCGGCATCGGCTGCATGTGGTACGGCATCGGCAACACCGCGCTCAGCAATCCCTCGACCATGAGGGTCACGCTCGATGGCGTTGGCAAGTTGCTGCTCTATAACGGCGCGGTCGATATCGGCCAGGGCTCGACCACCATCATGGCGCAAATCTGCGCCGACGGGCTCGGCCTGCCGGTGGCGCAGCTTGAACAAATTGTCGGCGATACGGATTTGACGGCGGATGCGGGCAAAACTTCGGCCTCGCGCCAGACATTCGTATCCGGCAAGGCGGCGCAGTTGGCCGGCGAGGATTTGCGCCAGAAAATATTGCGCCACGCCAATGCCGGCTCGGATTCCGAGATCGAGCTGACGGGCGGTGTGTTGAGCGTGCGCGATGGCGGCGAGTGTCACCAAATCGACCTTGCGACCCTGCCTGCCGGCAGCGACGGTGCCGTTCTAGAAGGCGTGGGAACGTTCGATCCGCCGACCGTGCCGTTGGATGAGAACGGCCAGGGCTCGCCCTATGCCACTTATGGGTTCGCCGCGCAGGTGGCGGTCGTCGAAGTGGATATGGAGCTTGGCACCACCAAAGTGCAGAAAATCATCGCCGCCCACGATGTGGGACGCGCCATCAATCCGATCCAGGTCGAAGGGCAGGTTGAAGGCGGCATTGCGCAAGGGCTTGGTCTGGCGCTGATGGAAGAATATGTGCCGGGGCGGAGCGACAATCTGCACGATTACCTCATACCGACCATCGGCGACATTCCGGAAATCGAAGTGCTGGTGGTAGAGGAAGAGGAGCCGCTCGGCCCCTATGGCGCCAAGGGCGTCGGCGAGCCAGGCTTGATCCCGACTGCGCCGGCCATTTTCGGTGCCATCCGCCATGCCACAGGCGTTCGCCTGACCCAAGCACCGGCCCTACCTCATCGGCTGCGTGCGGCGATCTTAGCTAAGGAACAAGACAGTGGCTGAGAACACCGGCGACGTCATCCGCTGCGATGCCTGTCCGGTGCTGTGCCGTATTCGCCAAGGCAAGGTCGGCGCTTGCGACCGCTACGCCAATGTGGATGGCAAACTCGTCCGCCTCGATCCGCTATTGGTGGCTAGCCGCTCCGACAAACTGGTGCCCTTTATGGAGGGCAGCGACAGCTGGTCGGGCGAGATGCTGAAGCCGGAAGAGAGTTTTGTCACCGGTTTCGGTTCCGGCACCACCTACCCGGATTATAAACCGGCGCCCTTTATAGTTTCCGCCGAGGTGGATGGCGTCGATATGGTGACCGTCGTCTCGGAAGGCATTTTCAGCTATTGCGGCGTCAAGGTGAAGGTCGATACGGATCGCTATTTAGGGCCGGAGGAAGCCGCGGTGCGTTGCCAGGGCGAGCCGATCGGCCATGTGACGACGGCGGAATATGGCTCGCAGATGCTGTCTCTCGGCGGCGTGCGCCACTTTACCGGCGGCTCGAAACGCGAGGGAACGGTTACCTGCGAGGCGCTCTTGGCCATGTGCAATGGCGAGGCGGTGGAGCTTACTGTCGATGACGGCTCGACCTTTGTGGTGCAGGCCGGTAAGGCGCCGATTGTCGATGGCGAGCAGGAGGCGCGCATGCGCGTCGGCTGCGGCTCCGCTGCCATGGGCATGTTTGCCAAGCAATGGTTCGGCCATGCCGACGAGGTGATCGTGGTCGACGATCATATTACCGGCGTCATGAGCGAACATCAGGCCGGGCGCTTTCTCGACATTCCACCGGCTGGCATCCGCGTGCGCGGGCGGCGCTCGACGCCAGGGCGCTATTTCCAGGTCGCCGGACACGGCTCGGGCTGGGGCGGAACGGACGTGGACGATCCCTTGCAAATCATCGAACGCATCGATCCGAAAAAGGCCTGGCCGGGCCTGCGTCTCCATATGGTCTCGACCACCGGTGAGGATGCGGCCTGGTATGTGCTGGACGATGATCTGATACCGGTGCCGGCCGAGATGCCAAGCGAGATCGAAAAGGTGGTGGCGCGCATTGCCGAGAATTGCGAGCCGGCGCTCTCGACCGTGCTGTTCATGGCCGGCGCCGGCGGCAGCCTGCGCGCCGGTGTGACCGAGAATCCGGTGCGGCTTACCAGATCGGTCAAGGAGGCATTGACGCGGGTCACCTGCGGCGGCGCGCCGGTCTATATCTGGCCTGGCGGCGGCATCACACTGATGGTCGATGTTACACGCATGCCGAAAAATTCGTTCGGCTATGTGCCGACGCCGGCACTCGTGGCGCCGATCGAATTCAGCCTGACGCGGAGCGATTATGCCGCGCTTGGCGGCCATATGGACGCCATCATCGGGCTCGATCAGGTGCCGGGTGCGGACGGCAAGCTGCGCGTCGATGCCTGGAACGACGCCAACCCCTGGCCGGTGGGCTCGGGCGCGTGACGGGCGAAGCACAGGTCGCGCTGCTCGGCGATGGCCGGCGGCTGCATCTCCATCATGGCCCTATCGATATCATCGCCCTGGCCGAAGGTGGCACGGCGGAAGTTAATGCCGCCTATTCGCAGGCCGGAAAGCGCTTCGCCACGATTCTGGAAGAACTGGTAGCGGAACTGCCGCGCTTGCGCGCTCCGACAGGTGCGGCGCGCCCGCTTCTGAACGGCGCCGTGGCGCGACGCATGGGAAGCGCGGTGTGGCCGCACCGGAGCGTCTTCGTCACCCCTATGGCGGCGGTGGCGGGTGCGGTCGCCGATGACGTGCTGGCAGCGCTCACCGCCGGGCGCGATCTCGCGCGGGTCTACGTGAACAATGGCGGCGATATCGCCTTTCACTTGGCGCGCGGCCAATCTTTCGATGCCGGCATTGTCGACGATGCCGATGCGCCCGAACTGGATGCCCGTGTCAGACTGACATATGACATGCCGGTGCGCGGCCTTGCGACCTCGGGCTGGCGCGGGCGTTCCCACTCTCTCGGCATCGCCGATGCGGTGACCGTGCTGGCTGAGTGTGCCGCTCAAGCAGATGTGGCGGCGACGCTGATTGCCAATGCGGTCGATGTGGATCATGAACGGATCGAGCGCGCGCCGGCAAACTCACTTTTCAATGATAGCGATCTTGGCGATCTTCCGGTGACGGTGAAGGTGGGCGAGTTGCCGTCCGACGCCATAGACCGGGCGCTCTTTGCCGGCTTGGCATGCGCCCACGCGTTGCAGGCGCGCGGGCTTATTTTCAGTGCCTACCTATCGCTTCAGGGTCACCTGAAGTTTGCTGGCGCCGATGTACGGCTATCGGCGGCGGCGGGCACCACGTGAGCGACGCGATTATCGGCGTCGATGTCGGCGGCACCTTCACCGATCTCATCTATATGGAGCCGGGCGGCGACGTGCGCATCGCCAAGGTGCCGACCACGCCGGACAATCAGGCCGAGGGCTTCATGGCGGTGTTGGCCGAGGCCAGGGTCGAACTCTCCGGCGTTGCCAATATCAGCCATGGCACAACAACCACCACCAATGCGCTGTTGGAGCGCAAGATCAGCAAGGTCGGCCTGATCACCACCCGGGGCTTTCGTGACGTGCTGGAGCTCGGCCGGCGCACCCGACCGACGCCCTATGGCTTGCTCGGCAAGTTTATCCCGTTGGTGCCGCGCGAGCTGCGCCTCGAAGTGCCGGAACGCATGGACGCCGAGGGCAATGTCCTGACGCCGCTCGACGAGGCGGCGGTGCGCGAAGCGGTGCGTAATTTGAAGGAACGGGGTTGCGAATCTCTCGTCGTGCATTTTCTCCACAGCTACCGCAATCCGGCGCATGAGCGCCGCGCGGTGCAAATCGCCGCAGAGATTTGGCCCAACGGATACATCACGGCGGGCCATGCCATTCTCTCCGAATATCGTGAATATGAGCGCGGCGTGACCGCCACGGTAAACGCTTGCGTGCAGCCGGTGCTGCAGCGCTATCTTGACCGTTTGCGGCGCGAACTCTCCGATGGCGGCTTCCGCTATGACCTTCTCGTGATGCAAGGCAATGGCGGCAGCGTCTCGTCCGGCATCGCTGCCGAGGCGGCGGTCAACACGGTGATGTCCGGCCCGGCCTCGGGTGTGATGGCGGCAGCGGCAACGGCGCGCGCCACCGGCATCGAAAATCTCATTACGTTCGATACCGGCGGCACCAGTTGCGATGTCGGGCTGGTGCAAGGCGGCGTGCCGGACGTGACGTCGGAGATGGAACTGGAATACGCCATGCCGATCCACGTGCCGATGGTCGATGTGCATACCATCGGTGCTGGCGGCGGCTCGATTGCCTTCGTCAACGAAGCCGGCATGTTGCAGGTCGGGCCCAAGAGCGCAGGCGCCGAGCCAGGGCCGATCTGTTATGGCCGAGGCGGCACGCGCCCGACCATCACCGACGCCAATCTGTTGCTCGGCCGCCTCGACCCGGCGGGTCTCCTCGGTGTGGCGGGTGAAGCACCACTGCAAGAAGTGCGCGCGGCGGTGACGCGGGAGATATGCCAACCGCTTGGCCTCGGCCTCGAGCAGGCGGCAGCGGCGATCATCGATATCGGCAATGACCGCATGGCCGGGGCGATTCGCATGGTGACGCTGGCGCGCGGCCACGATCCGCGTGATTTCACCCTGTTTGCATTTGGTGGCGCCGGGCCGATGCATGCCGCCGCATTGGCGCGCGAGTTGAGTATCCCGAGGGTGCTCATTCCGGCGCGGCCCGGCATCACCAATGCCATCGGCTGCATTACCGCTGATATGCGGCATGATTATGTGAATACCCTGAACGCGCCGCTCTCGGTTCTCGATATTGCCGAGGCGTGGGCCATTTTGGAGAGCCAAATCGAGGAGGGCCGGGCAACCATCGAACGTGAAGGCGTGGCTGTCAGCGCCATCGATTGCCTGCATTCCGCCGATATGCAGTTCGAGGGCCAGACTCATTTGCTCACGGTTGCCATTCCTGGCACTGGCGTGACGGTGGCGGAGCTTCAAGTGGCGTTCGAAGCCGCCTATCTCGATCGTTTCCATGTCGAGCTGCCGGAAATACGCGCCGTGCTGGTGAGCTTGCACACCGCCGTGATCGGCAGGCGGCCGGGCGCGCCGTTGGAGGTCTTGGCGAATGGCGGAGATCGGGGCTCATTGGCGGATGCTCAACGCGGACAACGCCTCGTCTGGTTCGCGGGAAAGACGCATGAGACGCCCATATATCAGCGTCACCGTTTGCCCGCCGACGCCACGTTCGACGGTCCGGCCATCATCGAGCAGTTGGATTGCACCATCGTCGTCGAGCCCGGTAATCAGGTCTCGCTCGACGGCCTCGGAAATCTGGTCATCAAGGTGACGCCGTGAGCGGCATCGATCCGGTCACGCTGTCGGTGGTGCAAAGCGGTTTGCAGCAGGTCTGCAACGAGATGGATTTGGCGTTTGTGCGCTCGGCCTTTAGTCCGGTGATTTCCGAGGCGCTCGACCGTTCGGACGGC
>JAPYQV010000008.1:0-1816 GCA_029937205.1 Alphaproteobacteria bacterium | reverse complement strand
GCATTTATTCCAAGGAAGACGGTTCGCTGATTGCCCAGGGCGAGCTCGGCCTGCCGGTCTTTGTCGGCACCATGCAGTTCTCAACGCGCCACCTCATCGAGCGCGCAACCGAGTTTTCGCCCGGCGATATTTTTGCCGTGAACGATCCCTATCTCGGCGGTACCCATCTCATGGATGTGCGCTTTCATATGCCGTTCTATTACCAGGGCGCGCAATTTTGCTGGCTCTCCAACACCGGGCATTGGCCGGACACCGGCGGCATGGTGCCGGGCGGTTTCTCCGCCCACGCCACCGAAGTCGAGCAGGAAGGACTGCGCTTCCCGCCGGTAAAACTCTACAAAAAAGGCAAGCTCGACGACGAAATCCTGTCGATCTTCCTCTCCAATATGCGCATCGCCGATCAGCGCATCGGCGATATCAAGGCGCAGTCGGCAGCGCTTTATGTCGGCGAACGGCGTCTCACGGCTTTGTTGGATAAATACGGCGTTGATCTGGTGAACGCGGTGATTGCCGAGATGCGCGGCCGCGCGGCGCAGCAAATGCGGGCGCGTATCAACACCATTCCGGACGGTGTCTATCAGGGCATTTCCTATGTCGATTCGGACGGCGTGGTGAACGAACCGCTCAAGATCGATTTGAAAATTCGCAAAACCGATGGCGCGCTCCATTTCGATCTTTCCGGTTCAAGTCCGCCCTGCCAAGGGCCCATGAACAGCGTGCTCGCGACGACGAAATCCTCCATCTATCTGGCCATGAAGCACATTTTCTCCGAGGTGCCGATCAATGCCGGCACTTTCGAGCCACTGCATATTACCGACCCGGAGGGCACGTTCCTTTACGCCAAATATCCCCGCCCCGTATCGGGCTGTGCGGCGGAAGTGAGCCAGCGAATTGCCGAGGCGGTGTTCGATGCGCTCGCCACGGCGATCCCGGAGCGTCTCTTCGCTGCACCCGCCGGTACGTCAGGCAATTTTGCCCTGGGCGGCTACGACCCCAAGCGCGAGCGCGCCTATGTGCTCTATTTCTTTTCCGGCGGTGGCTATGGCGGCTCGCCGCAAGGCGATGGCCTGACCAATGGCTGTTCGACCATCGGCATCTCGAAATCACAGCCGGTGGAAGTGCTCGAGCAGCGCTACCCCGTGCTGTTCGACGAATATTCCCTGCATCAGGGCTCAGGCGGCGCGGGAGAATATCGCGGCGGCTTCGGCATCAATTACAAAGTGCGCCTCCTGCGTGGCACGGCGCGCGCCTCCATGGTGATGGACCATGGCCGCTTCGGCCCGAACGGCATGGCCGGCGGCGCACCCGGCGGTGTGAATCGGGTGAGCGTGTCGCGGAACGATGGCGTATACCACCCGCCACACCTTTCCAAGGATCAGGATATTGCGCTCGCCGTCGGGGATTGCGTCAATATTTCAACGCCGGGCGGCGGCGGCTACGGCGATGCACACAAGCGCGACCCGGCGCTGGTGCTGCAGGATGTGCAGCGCGGCTATTATTCTCAGGAAGAGGCCGAGCGCCTGTTCGCCGTGGTGTTAACCGGAGAGCCAGTCGATATCGACGCCGTCGCGACAAGGAAGGCTAGGGCAGGGCGGTGAGGCCACCGTCGACGGTAAGTTCGGTGCCGGTGATAAATCCCGCCGCATCCGACAGCAAGAACAGACAGGCGTTGGCCATGTCTTCCGGCGTGCCGAGACGCTTGAGCGGCACATATTCGGCGATCGCTTCGCCTCTGCTCGGATCGTCAACCCAGCGCTGCTGCATCGGAGTCATGGTCGGGCCGGGAAAAACCACGTGGGAGCGGATTTTGTCGGCG
>JAPYQV010000406.1 GCA_029937205.1 Alphaproteobacteria bacterium | reverse complement strand
TGGTCCTCCCCCATTGAATTGGTCCACCGTTATAGTTAGGAAATGGAGGATCAGAGATGGCGAACAAGCGACCAAAAAAGGTGTCGTGCCTGCTGCCAGAAAGTGTGTCGCCACCCGACGTGCCGGTGATTGTCGCCATGGTTCGCTCCCGCGGTTTCCGCTCGGAATTCCGTTTCCTGGAACTCATTCAGATCGGTAAAATGATACCCGGTGATCGAGAATTACTGACTGAGCCGACACCCTTCCACAAACCCGACGGTCACGGGTTTGACAACCGTGTGACTTTTGCGCGACAAATTTTGGCCAAGCTCGGCAATTGCGCCGGCGGAAAAATGGGGACATGCTCGCCACGATGAACAAAATCGGGGAGTAGCCATTCCGATGACTGAAATGAGCGTGCCCATAATCGATTTCGAGCCGTTTTTGAAAGGCGACGAGGCTGATCGTATGAATGTGGCGCGCTTGATTGATGCGGCCTGTATGGAGGTCGGATTTTTTGCCATTACCGGCCATGGCGTGGCGGAAAACACTATCGAAACTCTGCGGGCGGAGGCGGTCCGCTTTTTTGCCCGGCCGGAAACCGACAAATCCAGGGTGGCGCGACCGGCCAACAAGATCAGCCGGGGCTGGAACTTCGTCGGCGACCGGTCTCTGGCCTATTCGATCGGCCAAGAGACGCCGCCCGATCTACAGGAAAGTTTCGCCATGGGTCCGGTCCAGGTTCCCGCCGCGCCCTATTTTACCTGTGACCGGGCGCGGGCCTTTTTTGCACCCAATATGTGGCCCGACACACAACCGGAACTCCGCGCAAAAATGACAGATTACTTTCACGTCATGGAAGAGCTCGCCCATGCCGTCATGCAGGCCTTTGCCATGGCGCTGGGGCAGCCGGCAACCCATTTCGACGACAAGATCGATCGCCACACGTCGAGCCTGCGGCTGGTACGGTATCCCGGTCAGGTCGAGGCAGTAGCGGGCCAGCGACGCGCCGGCGAACATACGGATTATGGATCACTCACCATATTACGCGGCGATAATCTACCGGGCGGGTTACAGGTCAAGCTGCGCCATGGCGACTGGACCGACATCACCCGGCCCGAGGGCGGTTTCGTCTGCAATATCGGCGATGCCATGGCGCGCTGGACGAATGACCGTTGGGTGTCGAATCTGCATCGCGTCGGCGTACCGCCGGAAGGCCGACCGTCGGAAGACAGGATATCAATCGTATTTTTCCACAATCCCAACTATGACGCGGAGATGCGATGCATTACCGCTCATGGAGAAGCTGCAAAATATTCGGTGGAGACTTTCGATCAATATTACATCGACAAGCTGAACCGGGGTTCGTTTGGAAAATCTGCTGACCCGGCGACGGGCTGATCATGGCGGACGTGAAAATCTATACGGTCTATTTGTGCGGCTATTGCTTCGCCGCCAAACGGTTGCTGCGGCGCAAGGGCGCGCCTTACCGGGGAAATCAGCGTCAGCCCGCGACCTGGCCGGCGCGCTAAAATGGTGAAACGCGCCAATGGCGGCTATACAGTCCCGCAAATATTTATCGACGGCAGACATGTCGGCGGATACGACCTCATGGCGCTTAATGCCGAAGGAAAGCTCGACCCGCTGCTAAATTTGGGTGGTTGAAGTAGGGAAAAATCATGGGCGTGATCACGGACGATATGCGGCGCATCATCGACAGCGCCATGCTGGCCTTTGCGGCGACCGTGGATGAAGACGGCTCGCCCAGCCTGTCGCCCAAAAGTTCGCTTGTGGTCTATGACGATGACCATCTGTGTTTCGCCAATATGGCGTCGCCCCATACGGCGGCTAATCTCAAACGAAATCCGGCTATTGAAATCAATGTGGTCGATGTCTTTTTGCGCCGTGGATATCGTTTCAAGGGAAAGGGCGAACTGATGCCGCCGGGCAGCAAGGAATTCGATTTTGTTGCCGAGCCGTTCTGGGCCGAAATCGGTAGACACTTCCCCATAGCCGATATCGTCAAGATCCACGTGGTGCGCGCTTTGCCGGTTCTGTCGCCCGCATATAGTTTTATCGACGGTATCACGGAAGAGGCGTTGCGGACCGCCTATATGCGCAAGTACGGTGTTATTCCGCCCGACACATGAAGCTGACAATGCATCCGCCAAGCAATCTCTTTTCGGCCACGGCGTGGCTCAACGCCCGCTCAACGGCCGATCACGGTCGACGATGTCGTCGCAACGGTCAAGGTTTTCGCGATGATGGCGCTCAACGTCTGCTGCATCTCGGCCGGCGCTTAGGCTTCCGGAGGAAGGCCGTTTCTCGGAATTACGGATTTAATTACGGTGGCAGGAGCTGAAATACAGTTCGCACGCCGAAATTTTTCAAAAAGGAAAATACACTATTTCTCCCTTCAGCCTGACCCGCTCACCCCCGCGACAATCGAAGCGAACGCCTGATCCGCGAGCACGCGGATTTCTCCTTTGGTCCGGTCCTGGATCGGATGATCGACGAACACCACCGCCGGGTCATAGCCGAGATATCTGTTCTGTATCGCCGCCGCGTCGATGAATTCGGTGGTAGCGATGCCGACGGAGACGACGCCGCGGCCTTCGAGTTCCCGGTGTCATGCATACAGCACGACGTGCAGGAGCCTCAATCCGCCAAGGCTTCGACCACGACGTCGCAGCTATTTGCGATCTCCTGCTTCAATGCATCGGAAGCGATGTTGGAAAATCTTTCCTTCCGAAAACGCGCGACTTCGAGGCCGCGTTCGCCCAGGAGTTCTTCGAGGCGGTCGAGGAATTCGTCGCCTCGGGGTTTTGCGATATCCAGGAGGCCGATGGTCAGACCATCTAGTGACGGCGATCGGTCGATTCTGGAGCGCTGAACCTCCGCCAATTCGGCGGTCGGGTCGAGCAGTATCCGGTCTGGTTTGTTGAAGACATAACGCGCTCTGATGCGGGCGCGACAAACTTGGTTATTACTGACCAGACGGTTTCTGAGATAATTTCTAAGTCAAAGTATTTACCTTCTCTCTAACCGAGAAACCCGTAGGAAAACCCTTCAGTAAACTCATCGATAGTTACTTTATTATCTTCCATCTCAGTTGCTTAGGCAGATGGTGGCGGTCAGGTTTCTCATACGGGAGGTCTACTCAGACAACCTTCTGAGCAACAAACCCTGACGCACCCTTAGTACCCTTCGCACGGCGCACGACATAACCCTTATTTCCCAACTTGAAACTCTTGTCCGATGTCAGGCGTGAGAGTGCGGCGACCAGTGCGTCTGCAACAGGGTCACGGACTTCCTTGAGTGTCTTGGACTGGGTTTTCATCCACTTACCGAATGCATTCTCTGCGATATCGTC
>JAPYQV010000405.1 GCA_029937205.1 Alphaproteobacteria bacterium | reverse complement strand
GAGCTAAATAGTGCGCTGAAGCAATGTCGGGCGCCGATCGTGGCCGTATCGCCGATCGTCGGCGGCGAATCCCTCAAAGGGCCGACCGCCAAGATGATGCAGGAATTGGGCGTGGCGGTGAGCGCGGAATCCGTCGCACGGCGCTATCGCGATCTCATTGACGGCTTTGTCCTCGACCCGGCGGATGCCTCCCTGGAGCCATCCATACGCGCCCTGAACATGCAAACCCGGATCGCCCCATCAGTGATGAATTCCCTCGACGATAAAGTGCAGCTTGCCAAGGCGGCGTTCGAATTCGCCGTATCCCTCACATAAATTACCTGAAGTGTGGGATCACATGCTCGCCATATTCGGCGACGATCTTTTCTTCCGACCCGTTGGTCAAATAAATCGTGAACTGCGTGACACCTGCGGCTTCAAGTGCCTTGATCTTTTCGACATGTTTTTCGATCGGCCCGATGATGCCGAAGGATTCGGTAATTTCAGGCGTGATGTAATAGGTATTGTCTGAATCCTTATCGGCGTGCTGGCGGTAATTATAAGCATCACCGCCGGCGCCGCCGGCACGCCGGCTATCGATATAATTGGTCAGGCTCTCAGGCACCAAATCCGATTCCGAGCCATATTTCTCGACGATATCGGCGACGTGGTTGCCGACAAGTGCCGGGAACCATTTGGTCTGCTGGTACCCTGTTTCAAGATCGCCGACCCAAACCGGCGCGCAGGCGAGAACGCGATAGTCCTTCATGTCGCGCCCGGCTGCCTTGCCGGCGGCAATCGCTTGTTCGGAAAACCAGCTACACAGGCCGGGATCGGCCAATTGGACAACCAGACCATCGCCAATCTCGCCCGCCATCTTCAAAGCTTTCGGCCCGTAGGCCGCAATCCAGACGGGGAGCTTATGCTTATCCACCCAGTCCATGAACACCGGTGCCGGGCATTCGTCATATTGATAGGATTCGCCGGCCACCATGGTCCGGACGGCCGCGCAAAACTCCGTCGTGTAGGCGATGGTACCGGGCTTCTTGCCCATCACGCGCATCGAACTGTCGCCGCGCCCGACCGCGATATCAAACCGTCCGTTGCTGATTTTGGAGAGCGTCGCGAACAGGCTGGCGGCCACTGACCAATCGCGCACCTTCGGGTTTGTCACCAATGGGCCATAGCGCAGCCGCTCGGTATGCTCCATGCACAGTGCGATCTTGGGATAGGGATCGGCCCATAAAATATGGGAATCAAAAAACCAGGCATAATCGAAACCAGCGGCCTCGACCTGCCGGGCAATCGCGACGGTTCGTTTGGGATCAATTTCGCCTTTAAACGCAATGCCGAATTCCATGATTTCGATTCTCCCTTTAGTGAGCTGTCCCGATTTTATCTGAAGTGCGGAATGACCTTGTCAACATATTCCGCCACCAGGCGTTCTTCGTCGCCTTGCGTCAGGTAGATGGTGAATTGCGTCACGCCGGCGGCTTCAAGCTGTTTCAATTTCTCCACATGAACCTCCGGCGGGCCAACAATGCAGAAGGATTCAGTGACTGCGTTGTTCACATAATAAAGGTTGTCGGAATCCTTGACCGCATGCTTGCGGTAATCATATCCCTCGTCTGCACCTGCGCCCTGCCGCGTTTCGATAAACCTGGTCAGGCTGTCGGGAACGAGATCGGTGTCCCTGCCGTATTTCTCGACGATATCGGCAACATGATTGCCGACCACGGCGGGAAACCAGCTTGTTTGCTTCACACCGGTCTCCACATCGCCGATCCACACCGGCGCACATGATAGAACGCGAAAATTTGACATATCGCGTCCGGCAGCCTCGCCGCCCGCTTTTGCTTGCTCGATGAACCATTGGCAAAGTCCGGGGTCGGCAAGCTGAATGATCAGGCCGTCACCGATTTCGCCCGCCACTTTCAGCGCCTTGGGGCCGTAGGCCGCGATCCATACCGGCAAGTTATGGCCTTCGGTCCAATCCATAAAAACCGGGTTGGGGCTACCGTCATAAGTGTAGCTCTCACCGCTCACCATGGTACGTATGGCTTCGACACTTTGGGTCAAGGTCGCAAGGGTCGCCGGTTTTTTACCCATCACCCGCATGGAGCTGTCGCCGCGCCCTATCGCCATATCCATGCGCCCGCCGCTCATGCGATTGAGCGTCGCGAAGATGCTCGCCGCCACCGACCAATCACGCACTTTGGGGTTGGTTACCAAGGGACCGTAACGCACCCGATCCGTATGCTGCATGCTGGCCGCGATCTGGGTAAAAGCGTCGGACCAAATGATATGGGAATCGAAGAACCAGATATAATCGAACCCGCCGGCCTCGACCTGGCGCGAAATGGCAAGCATGCGTTTGTGATCAAGGTCGCCTTTGAAGGCAATTCCGAATTCCATTAATTTTCTCCCGTACGTATCGATTATTGGCGGAAATGCGGAATGACATGTTCGCCATATTCTGCAATTTGGCGCTCTTCCTCACCACTGCACAAATAAATATTGAACTGGGTCACGCCTGCAACTTCCAGGCGACGTAGTTTTGCCACATGGGCTTCGGCCGGGCCAATCAGACAGAACGCCTCGGTCGTCTCATCGCTCACATAATAGGAATTTTCATCATCCATTTGGGTGTGCTGCTTGTAGTCATAACCTTCGTCGGCGCCGCTGCCTTTGCGCTGCTGAACATAGGCGGTCAAGGCTTCGGGGACCTCGCGCGTATCCGAGCCGTACCACTTCAGGATGTCGGCAATATGATTGCCGACCAGCGCCGGGAACCATTTGGTCTGGGCCACGCCTGTCTCCTTGTCGCCGACCCAGACCGGCGCGCAGGCCATAACGCGATAATCCTTCATGTCGCGCCCAGCCTCAGTGCCCGCCGTCTTGGCGGCATCACCCATCCATTGGCAGAGCGCCGGCTCGGCCAATTGTACGATCAGCCCATCGCCCTGGCGCCCGGCGGCGGCGAGCGCCTTGGGTCCATAGCCGGCGACCCAGAGCGGCAACTCGTATCCGCCTGTCCAGTCGAAGGTGACCGGCTCCGGGCGGTCGTCATATGTCACTGGGTCGCCGCGTACCAGGCCTTTCATGGTTTCACAAAATTGCTCCATGCGGGCGACTGTGGCGGGCCGTTTACCGACCACCCTGACCGAACTATCGCCGCGCCCGACGCCGATGTCGAAGCGGCCATCGCTCTGCACGGCGAGCGCGCCAAACAGGCTGCCCGCGACCGACCACTCGCGCACCTGCGGATTGGTCACGCACGGCCCGAAGCGAAGTTTGGAGGTATGCTCCATGGCCACTGCCATCTGCGGGTAGAGGTCGCGCCACAGCACATGTGTGTCGAAAAACCAAGCATAGTCAAAATC
>JAPYQV010000404.1 GCA_029937205.1 Alphaproteobacteria bacterium | reverse complement strand
GCGTCAGCCACTGCATCTGCCGGCTGGGACCCGCATCGATGTTTGGTTCCGCCATGACAACAGCGTCGAGAACATCGCCAACCCGGCCAATCCGCCGGTGCGGGTGCGCTGGGGCTGGGGCTCAAACGAGGACATGGCGGAGTTTTTCATCAAGCTCATCCCGGACAATGAATTTGAGCAGCGTGCGATCCGCAAGGCGTCTCGGATGGCGCGCCGGCGGCGGGCCGATTCGAACCATTAGGCCGGTTGGAGCCGTTACAAAATAGCAGGGCAAAGGGCGAGGCCATGGTGCTGTTGAACGATCCCGACGGAACGCGACTGCCGATCAAACTGGATGCCACCAGCAACGGTGAATTCGTCCCCGTTCCGCTCGATGGTGCCGGTTGCCACGCCAATGAATTGGCGCAGGCGCAGGCGAGCGAGAATGCGCGGCGCCTTGGCATCAGCCGGCGCGCCTTCATGCTCTCGGCCAACGGTGCTGCCAGCACCTTGCTGGCGTTCAACGCGGCCAATGCGGCGGCGGGGCGCACCGGCGGTTCCTTCGTAATAGACAGCAGCGCCGCACTTGATGCGGATGCGGCGGCAGACGGGTTGGCCGGAAAGGAAATTATTTTCGACGTGCAGGGTCATTTCGTCGGCCGGCACGGCATCGGCCGGACCGGCCTTGGCGATTCCGATCAGTTCATTCAGGACATCTTCCTCGATTCAGACACCGACATGATGGTGCTCTCTTTCATTCCCTCGCGGCGCGAGAAGGAATTGCTCGCCATCCAGGAGGCCGACGCGACGCGCCGCATCGTCGAAGCGCTTGACGGCAGCCACCGCCTGCTCCTCCACGGCCGCGCCAATCCCAACCAGGACGGTGATATCGAGGGCATGGACGAGCTTGCCGAGTATGGCGTCGCGGCGTGGAAGTGCTACACCCAATGGGGCCCGGACGGGCGCGGCTTTTTCCTCCACGACGAGGCCGGCACCCGCCTGATTGAAAAGGTGCGGGCGCTTGGCGTGCACAACATCTGCGTCCACAAGGGCCTGCCGTTCAGCCGCATCTCCTACGAGCACAGCATTGCGAGCGATATCGGCATCGTCGCCAAACGCTATCCCGACGTGAATTTTCTCGTTTATCACTCCGGCTTTGTTCCCGGCCAACCGGAAGGCCCGTATGATCCAGCGCGCGGCGAAGGCGTCGACGCGCTGATCCGCTCGGTCAAAGAGAATGGCGTGCCACGCAACGCCAACGTCTATGCCGAGCTTGGCAGCACCTGGCGCTACAACATGCGCGACCCCGACAGCGCCGCTCACATTATCGGCAAGCTGGTCAAGCATATTGGCGAGCAGAATGTGCTCTTTGGTTCCGACTGCATCTGGTACGGCTCGCCGCAGGATCAGATACAGGCGTTCCGCACGTTTCAGATTTCGGACCAGTTTCAGGAAGAATACGGCTATGCGAAGATTACGCCGGAGCTGCGGGCGCGGATTTTCGGGCTGAACGCGGCACGGGTGTATCAGGTCGAGTTGGACGACGTGTTGAGAACCGCCGAGAGCGACCCTATCGCTCAGCGCCGCGAAGCCTACCGCGAAAACCCGGACCCACATTTCCAGACCTTCGGCCCTAAAACACGCCGTGAGTTTTTAGCTCATTTGAATGCGCGCGGCGGCGTGGTGGGTTAGGCGGCGCGAATACATTCTGTCAGCGTTCGCGGGCCTGAAATCGTGGCTAGAATGGCAATCTTATGCTGGCTTGGTTTTTTTGGCGTATCACATGTCGATTATGGCCGCCGCCGATCGTCTAGTTAATATAGGACAACCCCACAATGGAGGAGACGACCATGTCACAATTCATGATGCTGCTGCACACCGAGCCGCCGACCAAGGGTGCGTATACGCCCGAGGAGATCCAGGCGGTGGTTCAAGAATACCAAAAATGGAGCGAGAAGATGGGCGCCGCGGGCAAGCTCGCCGGCGGCAACAAGCTGGCCAGCGACAGCGGTAAAGTGCTGCGCGGCGCGGACAACGTCTCGGTCGTCGACGGCCCCTTTGCCGAGACCAAGGAAGTCATCGGCGGATATTTCATATTGGAGGCGGAGGACTACGCCGAAGCCGCCGAGCTGTCGAAGTCGTGCCCGCATCTCGCGTTTGGCGGGGTGGTCGAGTTGCGTCAAATCGAAAGCATGTAACAGCCATGGCGGAGGCCGAAGCGCGCGACGTCAGCGGACTGGTCGATCATCTGTTTCGGCACAGCGCCGGGCGGATCGTCTCGTCACTGACGCGCGTCTTCGATCCCGGCGATCTCGAACTGGTTGAAGATGCGGTCCAGGAGGCGCTGGAGAAGGCGCTAACCCATTGGCCGTTCCGTGGCATTCCGGAAAATCCAGGCGGCTGGCTCTTTGCCGTCGCCCGCAATGCCGCGCTTGACAGGGTGCGCCGCCGCACCCGGCGCGTCGACGCCACGGACCAAATCGTCGAGCTGATGGAAGTAAAGCTCGCGCACATGACCGAGCCCGTTCTGTCGCGCGAGATTGCCGACGATCAATTGCGCATGATCTTCACCTGTTGCCACCCCGAGATTCCGGCCGACGCGCGGGTTGCGCTGACGCTGAAGACGATCGGCGGTTTCGACGTGCGTGAAATCGCCCGCGCCTTTCTGGCCGAAGAGAGCACGGTGGCGCAGCGCTTCGTGCGCGCCAAGCGGCGCATCCGGGAACAGCCGGATTCCCTTTGCCATGGCCGAGCCGGAGATGCTCCTGGCGCGCCTGCCCTCGGTCCTCGATGTGCTCTATCTGATGTTCAATGATGGCTACAATGCCCTGGAGGGCGACCACATCGTACGCCGCGACGTTTGCGCCGAGGCGCTGCGCCTGATCGAGATCATCGCCGAGCACCGCGAAACCGGGCGGCCCGAGACGCACGCTCTGGCGGCGCTTTTCTGCTTTCAGGCGGCCCGTTTCCCGGCGCGCCAGGATCCCTCCGGCGACCTTCTGCTGTTGTCGGAGCAGGACCGCCGCAGCTGGGACAGTGCACTGATCGGGCAGGGTGCGCGGCACATGGAATGTGCCGCCGCCGGCGACAATTTGACGACTTTCCACCTCGAAGCCGGCATCGCCGCCCACCACGCCGTGGCGCCGTCCTTTGAGGAGACCGACTGGGGCGCCATCCTCGGATTCTACGATAAGCTGGTCCGGTTGGCCGGTACGCCGATAATTGCCCTCAACCGTGCCGTGGCGGTCGCGATGATCGACGGTCCGGCGGCCGGGCTCGCCGCTATCGATGGCATCGTCGATCACCCGGCGCTGGCGCGCTACTACCTGCTGCCGGCGACACGCGGCGAGTTCTACCGACGCCTCGACGCGCCGGAGCCGGCGCGGCGCTGTTTCGAGG
>JAPYQV010000403.1 GCA_029937205.1 Alphaproteobacteria bacterium | reverse complement strand
TTTCTGATCCGGGGGGGGGTGTGCGAGAGCTTCGTCTACCCCTTAATCATCATGCTCGCGGGGCCGACCGCGGCAGCGGGCGGCGTACTCGGCTTGATCCTCTTCAACCTCGACCGCTTCCAACCGCTCGACATGCTAACGGTACTCGGCTTCGTCATCTTGATAGGTATCGTCGTCAATAATTCGATTCTATTGGTGCACCAGACCCTCCATCATATACGCCATGACGATATGGAGGTGCAGGAGGCCATTATCGAAGCGACGCGCAACCGCATCCGGCCGATTTTTATGTCGACCGTCACCAGTGTCGTCGGCATGTTACCATTGGTGCTGTTCCCCGGTGCCGGGTCGGAACTCTATCGCGGCCTCGGCTCGGTGGTGGTCGGCGGCTTGGCCCTTTCGGCCATCCTCACGCTGTTGATCATCCCGTCGATGATGGCGGTGCTCGCCCGCAAACCGCGCACCAGCCCAACCAAAGCCGAAGCGCGCGAGCAGGCCGCCGCGGAAAGCGCCGCCGATTAGACTCCCAGCGCCGAGGGAACACATACAGTTTCTCTCGAGTGGCACCACTCTCCGGAATGCTTCATGCATTCTGGCAAGGGCGACCGCCCGCCCGAGTTAATACGAGGTAGCCAAGGCCACGGATGTGGCCGCCCGGCGTTTGAGGGCTCCATAAAAAATGACATTCGACATGAACATCTCGCACGATTGGGATCTCACACCGAAGCAGGCAATTGCGCTGCAAAAAGAATTGGCGGCCAAGGTCGAACAACGCGATCGTTTGCCGCCCGGCGGCCGGCGCGCGCTTAAACATATTGCTGGTCTTGATGTCGCCTTCGAGGACGGCGGCAAAGTGACACGCGGCGCGGTCGTGGTGCTCCGCATGGCGGATTTAGAGACTGTTGCTGAAGCGGTGGCGCGCCGGCCCACCAGCCTGCCCTATATTCCCGGCCTGCTGTCGTTCCGCGAAGTACCGGTGCTGCTCGATGCGCTGGCGCTGCTCGACCTCGACATTCCGCCCGACATCCTCATGTGTGACGGCCACGACCTGGCCCATCCACGGCGCTTCGGAATCGCTTGCCATCTTGGTCTCTTAACCGGCCTTCCCGCCATCGGCGTCGCCAAGTCCCGCCTCACTGGCCACCACGACGAACCGGGCTCGGAGAAAGGCGATTGGGCGGCGCTCGTCGATACGCCGAAAGGCGGCGGATGGGCGGAGCGCATCGGCACCGTCCTCCGTACCCGGGCGGGCGTAAGGCCGGTCTATGTCTCCACCGGCCACCGCGTCAGTCTGAAAACATCCCTGGCGCTGACGCTCCGCTGCACCGGTCGATACCGCCTGCCCGAACCGGTGCGCCTGGCGGACAAGCTGTCGAAGGCGGATTAGATCCTTCTGAAATGCACATGGCATTTCGGCAAGCGCGACTGCGCGCCCAAGTTAATACGAGGTAGCCAAGGGAGCGGATGCGACTGCCCGGCGTTTGGGGGGCATTTCAAATAAGCCTAAATACCAACCAATGGATCGGTTGGGAGCCGCTCAACAATTCGTACAGAAGACATGCAACAATTCGCCGGGCGTTATGTCGGTTGAGAGATTAATAACATTGACGTTCTGGCCACCGATATCCGCCTGGGCCTTACCGGTAAAATTCATACCCTGGAAAACCAGGACCACGAGAGAGACCGCGATCACGGTGAGAATTGCCTTGGTGTAAAAATCGATTTTCATCGCTCACATTCCTTGTTTTGTATGGTTCTGTGTTTTCTTTCATTCTTGGAGTAGGGCACCAGTATACTTTTTTCTGGCGCAGCGGGCGTGAGCGCGCTGCGCACGCTTGGCTCTCACCATCGTATCTTGATTATTCGTCATTAACTCACTAATATATCGTCAGTTTCTGATGGAGGCCTTGATGCTCAGCGGTGCCGAACGAACGCTTCGTTATGAGGCGCGCAAACGCGCGGCGGGATTGCGCAAAGTGCATGTTATGGTTCCCGAAGAGTGCGCCGTTGAGCTGAAAGTCATCGCCGCCCGGATGCGGGCGGAGCATGCCGGCCGATTTGAACGCGATACGCTGCTGAAAAGGCTTGGCCGTCACGAATCCCGGCTACGTGCGCGCGGGGTCGTTGGTCTGTCGCTGTTCGGCTCTGTTGCCCGGGGCGAAGCCACTGAGGCAAGCGATATCGACCTTCTGGTAGATCTCGATCCCGCCGGCAATTTGACGATTCTCGACCTGATCGGCATTGAACAAGATCTGGAAAAGCTGCTTGGCCGCCCGGTGGATCTCATCGAGCGCGCCTCTCTCAGACCGGATGTCGGGTCCGATATTGCTCGGGACGAGATGAAAGTGTTTTAGGCCATGACAACCAAACGGCCTGGCGCGCGCTACAAGGACATTGTCGATGGCTGTTCGGCAATCGCGGAATATTTCGACGGCTGTGACGAGAATATGTGGCACGCCGAAGCCATGCGGCGTGACGCCGTCGAGCGTCAACTCCTGGTGATCGGCGAAGCCGCAGCGAAACTTGGCGACCAGGCAGAGAAAGACATTCCGAGCCAACCCTGGCGGCAAATCTGTGGCCTCGGAAATCGACTCAGGCACGAGTATGACGGGATCAACAGTGAGTTGATTTGGCGTCTGGTCTCAGGCGATCAGCTGGCCTATTTGCGGGCTGCTGTTGCCGCTCATTTGACGCTGGAGAGTGGCAAGGCTGATGAAAAGTGATTGGTTAAATGGCGTGGACGGGAAACTTAATTATTGAATGCGCATAGCCCGCTTCGCGCGCTTGGTTCGCCCCTCCAACCCAAACCCTTGCCTCCCCACCAGGGGAGGAAGGGCCTTTTACTGTCACAGCATGTGTCGGTATCGTACTCGGGAGGGATGGCTGGGGCGGTAGGATTCGAACCTACGGTACACGGGATCAAAACCCGATGCCTTACCACTTGGCTACGCCCCAATATCTGAAGCACAGGCTTCTATCATATCAGTTTCGTCGGGTCTCTTTTAATATTGCCCCTCAAACGCCGGGCGGGGGCATCCGCCCCCTTGGCTCCCTCGTATTAACTCGGGCGCGCGGTCGCGCTTGCTAGAATGCAAGAGGCGCATTCCGGGTGGTGGTTCCGTTTGGTGGAGCTTCTCGATTTCCGCTAAATGCTGGGCAGAGCCGCAAATCGGCGGCGGTGGTGGGGGGTGTTGCCGAATAGGGTTTCGATCATGGTGAGGCGCTTGAAATAGTGGCCGAGGGGGAGCTCGTCGGTCATGCCCATGCCGCCGTGCAGTTGGATCGCCTGCTGGCCGATCAGCCTGCCGGCCTTGCCGATTTGGGCTTTGGCGGCGCTCGCCGCGCGGGCGCGGGCGCTACTGTCCACGGTGGCATCCGCACTCCCTATGG
>JAPYQV010000007.1 GCA_029937205.1 Alphaproteobacteria bacterium | reverse complement strand
CCGCGTGCGAGGCCGCGGCCCGGAATATTGCGGAAAAAGACCTGAATTCGCCCAAATTGCGCGATGAAGAAGTTGGCCAGGCGGCTTCCATCCTGTCTGCCCACCCAGCGGTTCGTGAAGCCCTGTTGGCCTATCAGCGCGACTTCGCCGGCACCCCGCCCGGCGCGGTATTGGACGGCCGTGACATCGGTACGGTGGTGTGCCCAGAGGCCAGCGCAAAAATATATCTTGAGGCCTCGGCCGAGATACGTGCCGCACGCCGTGCGAAAGAGTTGCGATTACGCGGCGTGGAGAGTATAGAATCGCGCGTTTTGCAGGAAATGAAGGATCGCGACGCCCGTGACAGCGGACGCGCGGTCGCGCCGTTGAAGGCGGCGGAAGACGCGCTCACGATTGATACCACGGGTCTAACGCCGGATCAGGTGTTTGACCGGGCGCTTAAGTTTATCGCGGCGCAGTTAAGCTAATCCGGCCCGTCCCGCCGGTTCCGGCTGCGTACCGCTGATATGTGTTTATATGAAATGATTGTTGGACAGGAGTACAGATGACAATGCCAACCGCCGAGACCGCCGAGGAGCAAGCGCCGAGCACCGAGAATTTCGCGGAGATGCTCGATGAATTTGTCGGCGACAGCGCGAAATTCGAAGGCCGGCTGATCAAAGGCACGGTACTATCCATCGATAATGACGCGGCATTGATAGATGTCGGCCTGAAAGTCGAAGGACGCGTGCCATTAAAGGAATTCGCGGCGCCCGGCCAACCGGCGGAACTCAAGATTGGCGACCAAGTCGAGGTTTTCATTGAACGCATTGAGAACCGCCGCGGCGAGGCGGTGCTCAGCCGCGAGCGCGCGCGCCGCGAAGAGGCGTGGGAGAAGCTCGAGAAAGCCCATCAGGATGGCTTGCGCGTCGATGGCGTTATTTTTGGCCGGGTCAAGGGCGGATTCACCGTCGATCTCGACGGCGCCGTGGCGTTTCTGCCGGGTAGCCAGGTCGATATCCGCCCGGTGCGCGATATCGCGCCGCTGATCGGCACCGAACAGCCGTTTCAGATTTTGAAAATGGATCGCCGGCGCGGCAACATCGTTGTCTCGCGCCGTGCCGTCTTGGAAGACACCCGCGCCGAACAGCGCAACGAGCTGATCGCCAATCTGCACGAAGGCCAAGTGCTCGAAGGCATTGTCAAGAATATCACCGATTACGGCGCCTTCGTCGATCTCGGCGGCGTCGATGGCCTTTTGCATGTGACCGATATCGCCTGGCGCCGCGTCAATCATCCGACCGATGCCTTGCAAATTGGCCAGAGCGTCAAGGTGCAGGTGATTCGTTTCAATTCGGAGACTCAGCGTATTTCCCTCGGCATGAAGCAGCTTGAAGCGGATCCGTGGGAAGGCGTCGCAGCCAAATATCCGATCAGAACCAAATATACCGGCCGGGTGACAAA
Source organism: Alphaproteobacteria bacterium (assembly GCA_029937205.1). GTDB lineage: Bacteria > Pseudomonadota > Alphaproteobacteria > UBA828 > UBA828 > PTKB01. The sequence continues at coordinate 17,754 of JAPYQV010000007.1, read as the reverse complement.
CATCACCGATTATGGTGCGTTTGTCGAACTCGAGCCCGGTGTCGAAGGCCTCGTCCATGTTTCGGAAATGAGCTGGACCAAGAAGAACATTCATCCCGGCAAGATCGTTTCGACCAGCCAAGAAGTCGAAGTCATGGTGCTCGATGTCGATCCCGACAAGCGGCGCATCAGCCTTGGTCTCAAGCAGTGCCTGGACAATCCTTGGACATCGTTCGAGGAAAACAATCCGGAAGGCACGGTTCTCGACGGCGAGATCAAGAATATCACCGAGTTTGGTCTGTTCGTAGAATTGTCCGGCGAGATATTCGGCATGGTCCATTTGTCCGATATCGATTGGGCGGTGTCCGGCGAATCCGCGATCCAGAGCTACAACAAGGGCGACAAGACCAAGGTCAAGGTGCTTTCCGTCGATATCGAGAAAGAGCGTATCGGCCTCGGTATCAAGCAGCTCGACAACGATCCCTTCCAGGTTGCCCATGGCAAACGTGGCCAGCCGGTTACCTGCACGGTGACGGCAGTGAGCGATCAGGGCGTCGAAGTGGAAGTCCTGGACAACCTGCCGGGCCTTGTTCGGCGTTCCGATTTGGCGCGTGATCGCAACGAGCAACGCCCCGACCGCTTCGCCGTCGGCGATAAGTTCGACGCCAAGCTGATGCAGATCGACCGTGGCGGACGGCGTATTACGCTTTCCATCAAGGCGCTTGAGGTTGAAGAAGAGAAACAGGCGGTTGAGGAATATGGCTCGACCGATTCCGGCGCCAGCCTGGGCGATATTCTTGGTGCTGCGATCAGCCGTAAACAAAAAACGGCAGCAGCCGAGGACGTGCCTCAGGAAACGCAAGCGGCGCCTGCAGCGGAAGCTGAACCAGAGGCCGAAGCCGAGCCAGAGGCCGAAGCCGAGCCAGAGGCCGAAGCCGAGCCAGAGGTTGAAGCCGAAGCTGAAGCTGATACCGAAGCGGAGCCGGAGGCCGAGGCCGCCACTGAAGTCGAGGCAAGTAGCGAAGATGAAGCACCTGCGGAAGATGCGGCTGATGCTGACTCTGACGCCAAGGCCGAAACGGCTGAGAGCGGTGACGAGGACGGCAAAGACTGAAGCCCGGCGCTTTTCGGCGCTGATGGTCCCGGCCGCAATTGGCGGTTCGGGGTGTGAGCAGCGGACATGATGCTCGATCCGGATAGACTGCTCGATCGCCGGCGCCTCAAGCGCGGCATCACCATTTGGCGCGCTTTGGCGATCATCGCCGTGGTCGCGCTGATCGTCGTCGCCGTCGGCCGCTTTGCCCTGGATGGCCGGGCCGGTGGCGATTATGTCGCCCGTCTCTGGATTAGCGGTCTGATACTGGACGATCCCGCGCGCGATGAACTGTTGGCGGAGGTTGCCGAGGACAATGATGTCCGGGCGCTGATCCTGCGCATCAATTCGCCGGGCGGCACCATGGCCGGCAGTGAGGCGCTGTATTTGTCGTTGCGGGGCGTTGCCGCGCACAAGCCGGTGATCGCCGTCATGGGCGGCACGGCGGCATCGGGCGGCTATATGGCGGCGCTCGCCGCAGAGCATATCGTGGCGCGCAATTCCACCATCACCGGCTCCATCGGCGTGATTCTGCAAACCGCCGAAGTCAGCCGAATGTTGAGCGATCTCGGCATTGTCACCGAAGCCATCAAAAGCGCGCCCTTAAAAGGCGTGCCGTCGCCGTTTGAGGCGCTCAATGAAAGCGGCCGGGCGGCGGCTCAGTCGGTCGTCGACGATATGTACGATCTGTTCCTCGGTCTGCTGATCGAACGGCGCAGCATGGCGCGCCCGGTGGCAGAGCAATTGGCGGACGGGCGCGTGTACACCGGCCGTCAGGCGGTGGCCAACGGCTTGGTCGATGAAATTGGCGGTGAGCAGCAGGCATTGGCCTGGCTCGACAGCCAGCGCGGCGTGTCGCCGGCGCTGCCGCTCTATGATTTGGAAGTCGATGAGACTGAGAATGTGGTCGAGCGCCTTGTCTCTTCCGTCGGCGGCGCGGTATTGCCCAGGCGCCTCATGCTTGACGGCCTCCTCGCCGTTTGGCACCCTGGGCTCGGCCGCGAGTAAAATAACTCAAATAAAACGATAGTTTGCTCGTGTGCGACGGAAATGGGGCGGGGAAAAGGGAAGGCAAACATGACCAAATCTGAACTTATTCAGCGGCTGGCCGAAATGTATCCCGACCCACGCCTCTATCACCGCGATTTTGAGCGTGTGGTGAATAAGGTTTTCGATGAAATTAGCGCTGCCTTGGCGCGCGGTGACCGGGTCGAGCTGCGCGGCTTCGGCGCCTTTTCGGTGCGCGCCCGCGGCGAGCGCGTCGGGCGCAATCCGCGCACCGGCGAATCGGTCAATGTGGCGAAAAAGCACCTGCCGTTTTTCAAGACCGGCAAGGAATTGCGCGAGCGCATCAATCAAGGATAGGCGTTCGGCACAGCTTCAGCGGCGTATGGCTGAGGCGCTGAAGGAAACGGCGTGAGATTTATCGGCTGGATAATTGCGATTCCGGTGGCCTTTATCGTCATCGCTTTTGCCATCGCCAACCGCACGGCGGTGGGCGTTCACTTCGATCCCCTGCCCTATGAATTGGATATACCGCTCTGGGCTGCGGTTATCGGCGCGCTCGCTTTCGGTTTTATCCTGGGTGCCGTCATCCGTTGGTTGTTCGATCATCGCTGGCGCAGCGAAGCGCGGCGCAGCCGGCGCCATGTGCGCGCGTTGGAACGAGAGATCTCCACATTGCGCCAGCGCCTCGACGATGCGTCGAACAAGAACGCTCTGCCGGGCCAGCCCGAAGCCGGGCAAAACCGCATTGCCCCGCCCGGAGACGCCGCCTAGAGCAAATCCCGAGCAGGTGGAATCACCTGCGACGACGATTTGCTTCAATTTCAAAGAGCTAGAGAAGTTCGCGTGAGCGCATGCGAATGTGAACTGCTCTAGGACGCGAAGTTCTTGACGTGGCCCGCCGGATCGTCGAAGAAGCGCCGAGCGCGCTTCGACGCGGCGAACCAAGTGGAATTCCGAATGAGCCTGAGCATGAAAATTTGCGGCCTGAGCGATGCCGCTGCCGTTGCGGCAGCGGTGGCCGGCCGGGCGCGCTTTATTGGCTTCGTGTTCTACCCACCGTCGCCTCGCTGTGTCTCCGTAGAGCAGGTGGCCGAGCTCGCAGCACCCGTGCCGGCGGAGATTGCGCGGGTCGGCGTATTTGTCGATCCCGACGATGCGTTGTTGGATAAGGTGATGGCCGCTCTCGATTTGGATTTCATCCAACTGCACGGCAGCGAGAGTGTGGATCGTGCGGCAGAGATCAAGCACCGCACCGGCGCCGGCATCATCAAGGCGATCAAACTGGCGGCGCCGGGCGATAGCGATGCGGCGCGGCCCTATCACGCTGTCGCCGATTGGATATTGTTCGATGCCAAAGCGCCCAAGAGTCTTGCCGGCGCCCTCCCCGGCGGCAATGCCCTGGCCTTTGATTGGCGCATGCTGGCCGATGCGCCGCAACCGGCGGCGGGCCTGCCGTGGCTGCTTTCCGGCGGGCTTGATATCGACAATTTGGCCAAAGCGGTTAGGATATCGGGCGCCGTGGCCGTGGATGTTTCTTCCGGTGTCGAAGCGGCGCCGGGGGAAAAAGATCCCGAACTCGTGCGCCAATTTCTTGCCCTTGGCGCCGGGCTAAAGCTGGGCAATATTTAACTCGGACAGAAGATGACCACAGCCAACTCATATCGCGTCGGGCCGGATAAAGACGGCCATTTCGGTAATTTCGGCGGGCGCTACGTCGCCGAAACCCTGATGCCGCTCATTCTCGATCTCGAGGCAGCCTGGGAAGCGGCGAAAGTCGATACCGCCTTCGCCGCCGAAATGGATTATTGGCTCAAGCACTATGTTGGCCGGCCAAGTCCGCTTTATTATGCCGAGCGCCTGAGCAAACATTGGGGCGGTGCCAAGGTCTATTTCAAGCGCGATGAGCTTAACCACACCGGCGCCCATAAGATCAACAATTGCATCGGCCAAATTTTGCTCGCCCGGCGCATGGGCAAGAAGCGCATTATCGCCGAGACCGGTGCCGGCCAGCATGGTGTCGCCACGGCAACCGTGTGTGCGCTGTTTGATCTGCCGTGCACGGTCTATATGGGCGAGGTCGATATCGAGCGGCAAAAGCCAAATGTCTTCCGCATGAAGCTGCTCGGCGCGGAAGTGATTCCCGTCACTTCCGGCTCGATGACGTTGAAAGATGCCATGAACGAGGCGCTGCGTGATTGGGTCACCAATGTGGAATCGACCTATTATTTGATCGGCACCGCCGCCGGCCCGCATCCCTATCCGGAGATGGTGCGCGACTTTCAATGCATCATCGGTGAGGAGGTTCGCCAGCAAATCCTGGAAGCCGAGAAGCGTCTGCCTGATACCCTGATCGCCAGTGTTGGCGGCGGCTCCAACGCGATTGGCCTGTTTCATCCCTTCCTCGACGATGAAGGCGTTGCCATGGTCGGCGTCGAGGCGGCCGGGCATGGCATCGAGACCGGCCAGCACGCCGCTTCGCTCAACGCCGGCAGTCCCGGTGTTTTGCACGGCAACCGCACCTATCTATTGCAAGACGAAGATGGCCAGATAAACGAAGCCCACTCGATCTCCGCCGGCCTCGATTATCCCGGTATCGGACCGGAACATTCTTGGCTCAAGGAAGCCGGGCGTGTCGATTATGAGCCGATCACCGACGGCGAAGCGCTCGAAGCCTTTCAGCTTTGTTCCAAACTTGAGGGCATTATTCCGGCGTTGGAACCGGCCCATGCCGTGGCCTATGTCGGCAAGATCGCGCCCACCTTGCCGAAAGACCATCTCATCGTGATGAATATGTGCGGGCGTGGCGACAAGGATATCTTCACGGTCGCCGAAGCGCTGGAGACGGAAATATGAGCCAGCGCATCGATCGGCGATTCCAGGCGCTGAAATCGGAAGGGCGGAGCGGCCTGATCACTTTCACCATGATGGGTGATCCGGATATTGAAACCTCGTTCGAGATCTTGCGCGACCTGCCCGCCGCCGGCGCCGACATCATCGAAATCGGCTCGCCGTTCACCGATCCCATGGCCGACGGCCCAGTTATTCAGGTCGCCGGCCAGCGCGCGCTCAAGGCCGGCATCACCCTGAAGAAAACCCTCGGCCTGGTGCGGCGCTTTCGCGAAGAAGACGGCGAAACGCCGTTGATACTCATGGGTTATTACAATCCAATCTACATTTACGGCGTCGAACGCTTTCTGCGCGACGCCCTGGATGCCGGCCTCGATGGATTGATCATCGTCGATTTGCCGCCGGAGGAAGATGCCGAGCTCTGCCTGCCGGCGTTAGAGGCGGGCCTTGCCTTCATCCGCTTAACCGCACCGACAACCGATGATGTACGCCTCAAGCGCGTGCTCGAGAACAGTTCGGGCTTCGTCTACTACATCTCCATCACCGGCATCACCGGCGCCGGTGCCGCAACCGCCAGCTCTATCGATGCGGCGGTGGCGCGGCTGCGCCGCCACACGGATCTGCCCATCGCGGTCGGCTTCGGCATCAAGACGCCGGACCAGGCGGGCGACGTGGCGCGTGTGGCTGACGCGGCAGTGGTCGGTTCTGCTATAATCTCCGCCATCCAAGATTCGCTGGACGATGGCGGCAGGGGAACGCCGCAAACGGTCGATGCGGCGCTCAAGCTGGTGCGCGAATTAAGCGCCGGCGTGCGCCAAAGCAAAAGGGAAGCTGCAACATGAGTTGGCTTGATCGCTTCGCCCGCCCCAAAGTGCGCGGCCTCTTTCGCAAGGACGATATCCCGGAGGATCTGTGGGAAAAATGCCCCAATTGCGAGCAGATGATTTTCCACCGCGAACTTGAAAACAACCAGCGGGTTTGCCCGCACTGCGATCACCATTTACGCCTGGACGCTAAAAAGCGCCTGTCTTATCTGTTCGATGACGGCGCGTATCAAACCATTGAATTGCCTGAGGTGGCGAACGACCCGCTGCGTTTTCGCGACCGCAAGCGCTATGCCGATCGTCTGAGGGACGCGCGCAGCGAGGCCAATCAGGATGCCGTTATCGTCGCGCACGGCACGATCGGCGGTAATCCCGTTGTCATCGCGGCATTCGATTTTGCCTTTCTCGGCGGCTCCATGGGCGTGGCGGTGGGCGAGGCGCTGCTCGCCGGCGTGCGCCTTGCGGTGCTGCAGGATTCCTCGTTTATCGTCGTTCCGGCGTCGGGCGGCGCGCGTATGCAGGAGGGCACCTTGTCGCTCATGCAAATGGCGCGTACCACCATCGCGGTGGATGAGCTGAAAGAAGCGCACCTGCCCTATATCGTCGTCCTCACCCATCCGACCACCGGCGGCGTGACGGCGTCTTTTGCCATGTTGGGCGATATCGCCATTGCCGAGCCCGGTGCGGTGATCGGCTTTGCCGGTGCCCGGGTGATTGAGGATACGATCCGCGAGAAACTGCCGGAAGGATTTCAGCGTTCCGAACACCTTCTCGAGCACGGCATGATCGACATGGTGGTGAAGCGCCACGATCTGCGCGACACCTTGGCCAGGACAATATCCCTGTTGCGCAACACCAGCGCGCCCGCCCAAATTGTCGAGCTGGCCCAGCCGGCGACTCCTGCATCCTGACAGAAGCGGCTTTGAGCTGGCGCATCCCGGCATGATGGGCAAACCGGCGCAACCGAGCGACCATATTCTCGCTCGATTGCAGCAACTCCATCCCAAGCTGATCGACCTCTCCCTCGGCCGTATGGAACGGCTGCTGAAAAAATTGGGCAATCCGGAAACCCGCTTGCCGCCGGTCATTCATATCGCCGGAACCAACGGCAAAGGCAGCACACTGGCCTATTTCGACGCCATGCTCAGCGCCGGCGGCCGGCGTGTCGATTCCTATATTTCGCCCCATCTGGTGCATTTTAACGAGCGCATCCGGCTTGGTGGCCAGGCGATCGACGAAGCGCATCTGTCCGCCCTGCTCGGCGAATGCGAAGCCGCCAATGAAGGCGCGCCCATCACCTTTTTTGAAATCACTACCGCCGCCGCCTTTCTCGCTTTCGAGCGCAGCGCGGCCGATATTCTTGTCCTCGAAGTTGGCTTGGGCGGGCGGCTTGATGCCACCAATGTGGTGGCTCAACCGGCGCTCTCGGTCATCACGCCGGTCTCCATCGATCATACTCAATATCTCGGCGATAGCCTTGCCGGCATTGCCGGCGAGAAGGCCGGTATTCTGAAATCCGGCGTTCGCGCCGTGATCGGCGCGCAGTTGCCGGCGGCGATGGCTGCGATCGAAGCCCGCGCCGCCGCGTTGGATACGCCGCTTCTGCGCCAGGGCATAGAATGGGATGCCCGCCGCGATGGCGACACGCTCTATTATGAAGGACCCGCCGGCGGTTCGCGCTTTCCGCTGCCTGCTCTTGCCGGCGCGCATCAAATCGGCAATGCGGGCATTGTCATCGCCGGGGTGGAGGCGCTTGAGGCGGGCGCCTTGCCGCTCGCGGCGATTGCCGAGGGTCTCCGGGGCGCCCGCTGGCCCGGCCGCCTGCAGCAAATCTCCATGCCTCAATTGGCGGCAGGCTGGGAGCTTTGGCTCGATGGCGGCCACAATGCGGCGGCGGGCGAGGCATTGGCGACGGCGCGGGTGTGGGCCGATAAGCCGTTGCATCTCATTGTCGGCATGATCAACAGCAAAGCGCCGGAAGCGTTCCTGCGTCCGCTGGTACCCTTGGCGGCAAGCCTGACCGGGGTTGCCGTCCCGGGTGAGCCCGCCAGTTTGGCGCCGGAAGAGATTTGTCAGGCCGCGGCGGGCCTTGGTCTGGCAAACCAACCGGCGGTTAATGTCGAAGCGGCGATCGAGCGCATTTCATCCCACGCCGATGCGGCGCGTATCCTCATTTGCGGCTCGCTCTATCTGGTCGGCCATGTGCTGGCACACTTCAAATCGGGCGCTGAATCATCACGTTCAGGTGCCTAAATGTTGACGCGGCCCGCCGTGAGGTTTTTTATGGGGATGGCACGGGAGTGAGAATCATGAAAGCCAAAAAATGGGCCGTGGCGGTGGTGGCGGCATTCATGCTGGCTCCGGTCGCAGGTTGGGCGCAATCGGACGCGCTGTTGTACAATTGTAACCTCTACGCCACCAACTATTCGCAGGGTAAATTTCAAGAGGCGTTGCCGTTCGCGCTTGAGCTCATCGAGTTACATAAAAGCGAGTTTGGTGACAATCACCCGACGTCGGCCGTTCTCTATGCCAATGTCGCCGAGCTTCATATTGAGATGGGCCATCTTGGTCTGGCCGAGCCACTGATGGTGGAAGCCGTAAAATCGGCGGAGCGATCTTTGGGGCAGGGTCACCGGACCACCGCCGTATTGGTGGGAAAACTCGCCAAACTGTATCGCTGGCAGGGCCGTTACGATGAGGCGGAAACGCTTTATCTCAGGACGATTAAGATCAAGGAGCAGGAATTTGGCCCCAATCACATGGCGGTGGCCGTCAGTCTGAACGATTTGGCGCAGCTCTATTATCTCGAAGCGAGATTCGCCGAAGCCGAGCCGCTGTATCGCCGTGCCCTCGGAATCCTGGCCGAGATTGAGCGCGTGCATCCGTTAACCAGCGCTGTCCTGTTCAACAATGTGGCGGAACTGTTTGCCGCACAGGGGCGCAGTTTCGGCGCCGTCATGCCGAAACTGGCATCGCGTCTGGAAGCCGACGACGTGGCAGAGGGGTCGCCGGCCACGGAGGTGGCTACAGCGGAAGTGACGGAAGAGGTAGCGGATGCGGTGGAAGTTGCCGCCGTCGAGCCCGAAATTGTTCAGGATGAAGTCGCCGTGGGCGAGTTCGTTGAGGAGACCGTGGACACGGCGGTTACCGAACCGGAAGAGGTTGAGATTGTTGTCGAGGCTTCGGAACCGGAGGAGGTCCCTGAGATTGTGGTCGCTGCGGTGGAGATTGTTGTCGAACCGGAAGAGGTTGAGATTGTTGTCGAGGCTCCCGAACCAGAAGAGGCCCGCGAGACCGTGGTCACCGCGCCGGAGATTATTGTTGAACCGGAAGAAGTGGGAATTGTTGTCGTTGTTCCGGAATCGGAACAAGCTTCCGAGACGGCAATAGCTGCTGAAGAAGTAATTGCTGAGCCGGAGGTGGCGCAGTCCGCCGTACAGGAGGTGCCGGAGGTCGAAACGGTGGTCGCCGCCTTGGAGCCCGAGCCCGAGATGGAAAATATACCGCTGGTGTCGGATTCAAGCGAAACCGATGCGGCGCGCGACGAGGAATCCGAATGGGCCAAAATCGACGCTGCGCTGGATATTCCGCAAGAAACCGATGCTTCGACTTCGGACACGGTACCGCAAGGAGAAGCGGCCGAGATGCGCTTTGATTTGGCCGGCGTGATCGTCAATGGTTCGTCGATCTATTCGGCCCGCGAATTGCTGTCGATATATCGCGGCTATATCGGTACGGAAGTTTCAGTGGCCGATCTCTATAGCATTTCCCATGCCATCACCCGGCGCTATGCCGCAACCACCGCCGTCGTTCCCTCCCAGTCGATTCAAAGCGGCATCGCGACCATCCGCATCGAAGAGAGCCTGATCGGCAATATCATCCTTGTCGATTGAACCCGGCGCTAATAGGTCGCGCGCCCGCCGGTCATATCGAAGACATAACCGGTATTGAAGCTGCACGCCGGCGAGACGGTCCAGGCGATCAGTTGCGCCACTTCGCTAAGCTCGCAACAGCGTTTCATGGGGATCTTATCGGTCATATAGCTGACCGTTTCATCCGGCAGAACATCCACCATCGGCGTGCGTACCACGGCCGGCGCGATGGCGTTGATGGTGACGCCGCTCTCGGCATAGTCCTTGCCGAGCACCTTGACCATGCCGATCAGCCCAGCCTTGGATGTCGAATAGGCCAACATGCCGGAATTGCCTTCCTTGCCGGAAATCGAGGCAACATGCAGCAGGCGGCCATAGCCGCGCGTCAGCATGCCGGGCAGCACCGCCTGGGAGACGACCAGCGCGCCGCGGAGATTAATATTATGCACCTGGTCGAAATCATCCAAATCCACATCGGCGCCGAGGACCGCGGTCTTGCCGGTAATGCCGGCGCAATTCACCAGGCCCGAGATGGATCCGAGAATGTCTTCGACATGGTCGAGGGCGCTTTTGGCGCTCGCCGGGTCAGTCACTTCCATGGCGTAAGAGCAGGCCTTGCCGCCAGCACTTTCAATGGTCCGGGCGGTGTCTTCGGCCGCGTCGCCATTCTTGTCCAGGCAGCCGACGGAAACATCCATGGCGCCGATCAGCTCCGCTGTCGCCTTGCCTATGCCGCTGCCGGCGCCTACCACAGCCACGGTATAGGGCAGGTCGTTATAATATTGCAGCATGTGGTTTCTCCAGAAGCGGGCGGGTGATAGAGGGCTGGCTAGAGGCCGCGATACCAATCAGCGACCGCCTGGCCGATTTCGTCAGGCGAATCTTCCTGAATGAAATGATTGCCGGCAACGGTGACTTCGCGCGTATTCGGCCAGGCGAGGCAATGCTCGCGCAACGGGCCCTTCAGAATGGCGCCGGGCTCCGCATTGATGAGCAGCTTCGGCATCTGGCTGGCGCTCATGAACGCGTCGTTGGCCTTGACGATCTCGACCACATCGGCGGGCTCGCCGTCGATCGGCAATTGGCGCGGCCAAGTGAGGGTCGGTCGCCGGTCTTCGCCGGGCTCACTGAAGGGTTTGCGGTAGACCGCCATCTCCGCTTCCTCGAGCTTGCGCAGGATCGAGCCCGGCAGGACGCGCTCGACGAACGTGTTCTTTTCCAGAATGATTTTTTCGCCGGCCGGTGAGCGGAACGCCTGAAACAGATCGCGCGCCGCATCGGGCCAGCCGGCCCAGCTCATTGGGGTGACGATGGTTTCCATAAAGGCAACGCCCTTGGCCGCCGCGCTGTGCCGCTTGAGCCAATCGAAGGCGAGCGGGCCGCCCCAATCATGGGCGACGAAGAGCACATTATCGCTGACGCCGAGGGTCGCCAGCAGTCCGTCCAAATAGTCGATGTGATCGACCAAGCGGTAGCTGTCCGGCCCGGATTCGGGCAATTTGTCCGAATCCCCCATGCCGATCAGGTCCGGTGCGATACAGCGCCCGAGGCCTTCCAGATGGGGCATCACGTTGCGCCACAAATAGGACGATGTCGGGTTGCCGTGCAAAAATACAATCGGATCGCCGGTTCCGGCCTCCACATAGGCCATGCGTAAGCCGTTCACTTCGGCATGTTTCTTGGTATAGCGCGCATCGCTCGAAATCATCGCCTGTCGCCCCCTGCTATATTTGCCGTGCGGTGCCAGGTGTCAGGCGGCGTGCGGTGCGGCCGCCTTGACCGCGTCACTGACATGAGGTTCGAATTGGGTAAAATTTGTGTGGAAGCGCCCGACCAGGTCGCTGGCCTGGCTGTCATAGGCGCTCTTGTCGCCCCAGGTATTGCGCGGGTTTAAGACTTCATCCGGCACGCCGGGGCAAGATTGTGGCACTTCAAGTCCAAAACACGCATCGTGGCGCATGGCGATCTTGTTGAGCGAGCCGTCCAGCGCGGCGCGCAGCAGTGCTCTGGTGTGGGATATTTTCATGCGCTTGCCAACGCCGTAGGCGCCGCCGGTCCAGCCGGTGTTGACGAGCCAGCATTTTGCCCCGGTCTGTTCGATTTTATCGCGCAACATTTCGGCGTAGACAGACGGGTGGCGCGGCATGAAGGGCGCGCCGAAGCAGGTCGAGAAAGTTGCCTGCGGTTCGCTGCCGAGACCCTTTTCGGTGCCCGCCACCTTGGCCGTATAGCCCGACAGAAAATGATACATGGCCTGCTCCGGGCTCAGCCGCGCGATCGGCGGCAGCACGCCGAACGCATCGGCGGTCAGCATGATGACATTGTCGGGATGCCCGGTGATGCCGTCGGCGCTGGCATTGGGAATAAAGGAAAGCGGATAGGCGCCGCGCGTATTTTCGGTGAATGAGGCGTCGTCGAGATCAAGCTCGCGTGTCTCATTGTCCATCGCGACATTTTCCAGCACGGTGCCGAACATTCGTGTCGTGGCGTGAATTTCGGGCTCCGCCTGGGCCGAGAGGCGGATCATCTTGGCGTAGCAGCCGCCTTCGAAATTGAACAAGCCGGTATCCGACCAGCCATGCTCGTCATCGCCAATCAAGGTGCGCTCGGGATCGGCCGAAAGCGTCGTTTTGCCGGTGCCGGAGAGGCCGAAGAAGATCGCCGAATCGCCGTTCTTTCCGGTATTGACCGAGCAATGCATGGGCAACACGCCGCGCGCCGGCAGCAGGAAGTTGAGAATGGTGAAGACCGATTTCTTGCATTCACCGGCATAGGAAGTGCCGCCGATGAGAACCAGGCGTTTGGCGAAATTAACCAATATGCAGGTTTCGGAATTGACGCCGTCTGTCGCCGAATCAGCCGAGAATCCCGGCGCTTGAATGATGGTGAATTCGGGTTTGTGATCCGCCAAGTCGGCGAGGCTGGGCGTGATCAACAGATTGCGTGCGAACAGGCTGTGCCAGGCATATTCCGAAACCACCCGGATCGGCAAGCGGTAGGTCAGGTCGGCGCCGGCGAAGCAATCCTGCACGAAGACGTCCTTGCCATTGAAATGCGCCATCATGCGGCTCTCAATATTGTCGAAGCGCTCGACGTCGATCGGCCGGTTGACGTTGCCCCACCAGATATCGTTCTCGGTCGAGGGCTCGCGGGCAAAAAACTTGTCGTTCGGGGAGCGCCCGGTGTGGATGCCCGTCATGGCGACCAGCGCGCCGCCGTTGGCAACACGGGCCTCGCCGCGGCGGATGGATTCTTCATAAAGAGAGGGGGTGGTTAGATTCCAGTAGGCGGTTTGAACATTATCAATACCTAACGAATCCAACCCGTGTGGGCTGACGAAGGGACCTCGGTGCTGCATGAATTCCTGTGCTTCAATAAGCTCGGCTATAAGAAATATCGCGTCATATTACCGAATTCTCGGCGACGCGATGCAGGAGTCATTCAACACCCATCACTTGCACGTTTCAAGCACGCATCACGGATAAATTCGGGAAAATTGTCTGACCATCAAAGTTTCGTTCGAGGTCTGGATAATCGCCTCAAATTCTGGCGTTAGGCGGCTGAAGCCCGATCTTGTCCAGCGCCGCCGATGCGCTGATGCAGGAATGCCGTAAGCGGCCCCAAGGCGAGCCAAAAGGCGGCGCTGGTGGCAAGCGAGGCGTAAATGAATCGCTCCGCCATTTCCTCGGGCGCGAGACCGCCGTGATGATCCGGCGCCGGCGCCCCGATGAGATGGGGAATGATGAGCGCAACGCCGCCCAGGGCGCGCAGATAAAGCGGCCGGGTGAACGCGATCAGCCCGAGGCCAAGTGCGGTCAGAAGGACGGTGAGTATCCACCAGCCTTGACGCCCTTCAAGCGCCGCCGCCTCGCTGCCCGGGAGCTCCGGTGGCAGTCCGAGCGCTGGTGCAAAATTGAAAATGGCGAACCCGGCCAGGCCCCACAACAGGCCCGAGCGCCACGCCACGGCGCGGCCTTTTGCCGCTAAAATGACAAATGCAACGGACAGCAAAAGTCCGAAACCGATGGTGGCGATAATATTGGCGAGCAACGTATAAGCGGCGCGTTCCAGGCCGTCGTCCGGTGCCCAGCTTTCGACTTCTTGGATTGCGCCGGCATCCGCATCATGCGTGTGACCGGCACTTTCCCGGTTTTCATAGGTCTCCGCCTCAAAAATTAGCGGGATGACCTCAATATGCTGCAGTCCGGTTAAAAAAGCGCCGGCGACGAATCCCGCCAGGACTGCAGGCAAAAGAATTCGACCGAGCAGTCCCATCTTCAGGGCCTTCGATTAGAGACTAATGGCAGGGAAAGGAGAGCGAATGCCGCGAATCATGGGCTGCATTATGCGGGGTTGAAGGGCTGGCCAGTCCAACGCCATAAATAAGGGAGACGCCCAACAGGGCGGCGAAAAATACCGGCCACAGACGGCGAATGCCGACGGCGTTGTTTCCTGAAACGTGCCCCTTTGTCGTCAGGTGAGCTGCTCTTGCCATGTTTCTTATCCCGAATCCCGTTCAAGCCATCCGCCGCAGAAGCGTATCGTCACGACTGGGGCGAACAGTGATCATAATAGGTCAGAGCCCGCGACGCTACCCGCGCATTCGGTCCCGGAAAAAATATTTTCACCGCCAGTTTAATCGCCACATTAATCGCCACATAATTCGCCACAGTCTTTTACGTCCGCCTGTCATCGGATAGTCTCTTCGCGCAATGCCCACCCAGCAATTCCGCGCCGATTCTCCGGGCACGGCGGCAGCAGCCGGCCCGACGATGAATTTCGGTACCCATCTCAAAAGAACGATCCGGCTCGCCGGTCCGATGATCGTCATGCGCGCCGGCTTGCTGATTATGGTTGCCGTGGATACCGCCATGATCGGTCATTACGGCACGCTGAATCTGGCCTTTTACGCCGCCGCCAACGCGCTGCAGGTGATCATGGTGCTGGTGTCGGTCGGTCTGTTGCAGGGCACCATGGTGCTGGTTGCCCAGGCGCATGGCGCCGGCGCGCACCAGGAGTGCGGCAGTTATTGGCGCGTTGGCCTGGTGCACGCAGCCGTGCTCGGCACTTTCATGGCCGGAATCTGTTTTCTCGGCGAGATCGCCTTGAACGCAATCGGGCAAACGGCGGAGCTTGCCGCCGGCGGCGGTGAAGTGTTGCGTATGATCTCCTGGGGTCTGCCCGCATTGGCGATGTGGGCGGCGACGTCGTTTTTTCTCGACGGGCTGAGCCGTCCTCTGCCGGCAATGATTCTGACAATTTCGGCTGTCCTGCTGAATGCCGGGCTGAACGCAATATTTATCTATGGCACTTTGGGAGCGCCGGAGATGGGCGCCGAAGGTGCGGCGCTGGCGACCTCGATTACGCGCTGGCTGATGTTTTCTGTTCTGGCCCTATATGTGTTGAGCTTGCACGACCGGGCGGCGCTCGGCATCGGCGGCGCGATCCGGAATTTCCGTCAGACGGCGCGCAAACTGCGCCACATTGGCATTCCCATGGGCGTTGCCCGTGGTCTTGAGGCGGCCGCCTTCAGCGCCTTGACCATGTTGGCCGGTCTACTCGGCACGGTCGATCTGGCCGGGTATCAAATCGCCTTTAATCTGGTGGCGCTGGTTTTCATGTGTGCCATCGGCGTTTCCGGCGCCGGAACCATCCGCGTGGGCAATGCGGTCGGGCGGCATAATTCCGCCGATATTCGCTACGCCGGATGGTCCGCCTTGTTGGTGATCACCATTATCATGACATTTTTCACCGGCCTGTTTTTTGGCCTCGGTGAAACCTTGGCAAATCTCTATACCGACGATGCGGCGGTATTGCTCATTGCGCCGCCGCTGATTTTGATCGCCGGTATTGTGTTGATTTTCGATGGTGGGCAGGCCGTGCTGATGGGTGCGCTGCGCGGTATGGCGGATGTCTGGTTGCCGCCGGTCATGCAGTTTGTTTCGTGGTGGGGGGTCGCGGTGCCGGTCGCCTATGTTCTCTCTTTCCATGCCGGATTGGGCACGCCGGGTCTGATGTGGGGCTTTTTGGCCGGCGCGCTGGTATCCTGTTCGAGTCTCGCGCTGCGTTTTTCACTTGTGTCGCGGCGTGCGGTCCAGCGGATTTGAATTGGCGCCTGCGGTCGATCCGCAGTAGATTCTTTAACGAATCGGAGGCCGTCAAATAGCGCGCCCAGGCCAGAAATGACAAACTTTCGCTTTGTATGCGGCACGCGGCGCGGGGTATGCGGCGCGCTGCTGGCGGGTGTTCTTGCCGTCGTTGCGGCGTGCGGCGATGTCGGGCCGGGCGCCGAGCGTGGCTCCCGCGCCGACCGTGTATTTGTCATGGCGGCGGAAGGCGATTCGACGGCGCAAACCGCACTTGGCCTGCTCCATGAGCGTGGTATTGGTATTGCGCGCGACCCGGCGCTGGCCCTGGTTTGGTACCGCCGCGCCGCCACCCAGGGCGATGCTTTGGCCGAGTTCCATATTGGCTCTCTCTATGAACGCGGTGAGGGCGTTGCACGTGACTATGGCGAGGCCGCCAAATGGTATCAGCGCGCTTCCGACAGGGGCAATGCATCGGCACAGGCCGCGCTCGCCTACCTTTACGACCGTGGTCTCGGTGTTGAGCGGGATTTCGCCGAAGCAGAGGCGCTCTACGGCCAGGCGTCGGCGCGTTGGGCCGAAGACGACAATTATCCGGCCGAGGCCACGTTTGCCACCGGCCGCGAGATCATGGCTTTGGCCAGCCCGAGCATCCTCGCCACACCACTCGGTGAACGCCGGGCTGAGTTCGTTGCCGGCAAAGAGGAAGCCCCGGCGATCGAGATCGATCTCACGGCCCTGGATGAGGTGCCTGATTTGCCACCTGCCGCGACAAGTTTCGACGGGCCGGAGCCGATCGCCGGAAGAGGCGAAAATTTCCCCCTTGCCGCCCAACCGCTGATACGGCCCGAGCCGGCCCGCGTCCCCGATATCGATAATCCGCCGGGCAATGTGCCGATCGGCGCAGTTGATGTAGCGGACAGTCTGAAGCCCTTGCCGGCTGGGCCCAAACCCCGCCTGCCGGCCCGCGTGCCGCCGCCGGACAATTTGCCCGATATGCGCCTGCTGTCTCCCGATGGCGATGGCGCGCCATCAGATATTGGCGATGATGAGGGCCTGTTGATTGCCGCCCAGCCCGAGCCCGAAAGAAAAATTCTCGTGGTCGAGGACCTTTTGGATGAAGCGGCTGCGCCGGCGGCTGAGATGGATACGGAGCAAGCTGAGACGATCGCGGAGAACAATGACGACAGCCTCGACCCCGTGCTCGCAGCTGAGGCCGCGGAACCTGAAGAGATATCGGCGGCTGAGGTTCCTCCGCCGCCCGAAGCCCCGGCGATCGAGCCGGCTGAAACTGCCTTCGAAAACAATCTCGCCAGCCTCGAAGCGGCGCTTGACGCGGAAGCAGCGGAATTTGAAGCGCTGTCGGCGGCGGACACGGAACAGGATATTTTGCCGTCTTTGCCGCCGGAGCCTGAAATTTTCCTCATTAGCCTCGCCACTTATGAGAGCGAGGCGGCCGCTCTGGATGCCTGGGGTCTGATAAGCAAAACACATGCTGGTTTGTTGCGAAAACTGCCGTTTGAATTGTCTCCTCTACAAGTGGGCGAGGCGGATGCGGACAATGACACCGGCCAATATGTCGAACTCATCGTTGGTCCCCTCGATAGCCCGTTAAAATCCCGCATCCTCTGCGCCGCACTGCGTGCCCATGATCATGTGTGCCGGACGATAGAACGGTAAAAGCGGGGCAACCGAGATACAGCGGATAAAAACCCTTTTCCCTTAGGGGAGAGGGCTTAGGAGTGGGGGTAGCCCAGGCGTGCAAGCGCCCGCCCGGTAACACAATCAATGAGAATTAATTCGACGACCTGGCGCAGATGGCCACGTTGGACAAAGTAACTTCCAACGACACATAGCGCTAACGCGCTTCGCTTCGCCCTCTCCCCAGCCCTCGCCCGACCGGGAGAGGATTTTTTGCGTTTGCGGCGAGCGACTTTAGCCGTGCATAGTTCGCTCCGATATGACTTCAATCGAGCGAATTGGCATTGTCGGTGCGGGCGCCTGGGGGACGGCGCTGGCGGCGGCGGCGCGGGCCGGGCGTACCG
>JAPYQV010000402.1 GCA_029937205.1 Alphaproteobacteria bacterium | reverse complement strand
ATTGATAACCACCTGCAGCTCGGAGAGTTTCTTGCCGGTGACTTTGGCCGAGTTGATCAGCGCCGCCAGCAGAACGATCGCGGTGCCGTGCTGATCGTCATGGAAAACCGGGATGCCGAGATCCTGAAGTGAATCTTCAATCTCGAAACAGCGCGGCGCGGAAATATCCTCGAGGTTGATGCCGCCGAAAACCGGCTCGATCAACCGGCAGGTCTCGATGATTTTGGCCGGGTCCTGGGTGTTCAGGCAAATCGGCCAGGCATCTATCTTGGCGAACTCGCGAAACAGCAGCGCCTTGCCTTCCATGACGGGGAGCGCCGCCCTGGGGCCGATATCGCCAAGACCAAGCACGGCGGAACCATCGCTCACCACCGCCACGGAATTTCCCTTGATGGTCAATTTCCGCGCCTGTTCCGGGTCTGCGGCAATAACCTCACACGGCCGCGCGACGCCCGGCGTATAGGCGAGGGACAAATCGTCCCGGCTGCCGATCGGGAGTTTGTTGTGTACGCTTATCTTGCCACGAAGTTGTTCGTGCAGAATCAGCGAGCGTTCGAAATAATCCGTCATAACAAAATCCCCCCTGCAGATTGAATATGTTGATTTGGCAATAGTGCCAGATGGCCGGCTACATTACATTCCCTATTCGTTAAGAAAGATATTGCCGTGCGCCAATTTGATAAAATCGAGTGGAAAACCAGTTCGAAGCCGGTGCCTTACGAGGATGCCGTCGGCGAAATGGAAACGCGGGTGGCGCAAATTCGTAACAATACGGGATCGGAAATAGTGTGGTTTCTCGAACATCCGCCGCTCTATACGGCGGGCGCGAGTGCCAAGGACAGCGATCTCCTCGACCCCGAAGCCTTTCCGGTGCACAAAACCGGCCGCGGTGGGCAATACACCTACCACGGGCCGGGACAGCGAATTGTTTACGTGATGCTGGACCTGCAGCGCCGTGGGCCCGACCTGCACCAATTCGTGCGCGATCTCGAGCAATGGCTGATCGACAGCCTGGCCGAATTGGGCGTCACCGGCGAACGTCGCGACGGGCGGGTCGGTGTATGGGTGCCGTTAGGCGCCGGGCGCGAAGCCAAAATCGCGGCGCTCGGCATACGCGTCCGTCGCTGGGTCAGTTTTCACGGCATCTCCCTGAATGTCGCGCCCGATCTCAGCCATTACGAGGGCATCGTCGCCTGCGGCGTTCAGGAGCATGGCGTGACGTCTCTTGAGGCGCTCGGTGTTGCTGCGAGCATGGCCGAAGTGGACGCCATCTTGAAAGAAAAATTCATCACCATTTTCGATGTTTGATTTTTTCCGTCGGACGCTGTTCAAAGCCTTCGAGATCAGGCACCTCCACGATCTCTGATTCGATATAGAGCACGTTCGCCGCCGGCGGCCCGATGCGGCAGTCATGGATCATCTCCATAACAATATAAGCGGGTCCGGCAAAAAGCGCTTCGACGCTACCGTCTTCGCGGTTACGCACCCACCCCTTCAACCCCCGGCGGATGGCTTCCTCGCAGGTCCAGCCGCGATACCAGACACCCTGTACCTCGCCCATGACCCGAACCCACCGCGCGGTAATTTCACCATCTTCGGGTACGACAGGCATGACCGTTACGAAAATTCCATAATGACCTGATCGACGCTCAGACTGTCCCCTTGCGCGACATTGACCTCTGCAACCACACCATCGCGCTCGGCACGAAGCACATTCTCCATTTTCATCGCATCGACCACCGCGAGCGCCTGACCGGCCTGGACTTCTTCACCAACAGCCACGGCAATCGATACCACAAGGCCTGGCATCGGCGAGAGCAGGAAACGGGAGAGATCCGCTGGCTCTCGCTTCGGCATGCGCGCCGCAAGCTCTGCCGCGCGCGGTGAGCGCACGGTGAGCGCCACCGCCGCACCGCGCCACGACATCCGTATGCGCGTGCCGATGCGCTCGACTTGAACGGATATTTCAGCGCCATCCAGGCTGCCTTGAAAGAGCGTCTCGCCCGGCCGCCAATCACTTTTCAGAACGAGCTCCCGCCCCTGCCATAAAATATTCGCGCCGCTGACGACTGAAACGGCATGGTCGGTGCCGGCGATTGAAACCACGTAATCACCATTTACGGCGGCGCCGGACCGACGCGCCTTCAGGCGCGCCTCGATGGTGGCGGCAACCGGTACCAGGACCGCCAATTCCGCCTCGCCGGCAAGCGGCGCAAAACCGCCGGGATATTCCTCATTGATGAACGCCGTGCTGAGGTTGCCGGCGGCAAAGCGCGGATGGCCGAGGATGGCCGAGAGGAAGGTCAAATTATGTGAAATGCCGTGCACTTGATAATTATCCAACGCACCCAACATTTCGCCGATGGCGGCGGCGCGGTCCGGCCCATAGGTGACCAGCTTGGCGATCATGGGATCGTAATACATGGAAATTTCGCCGCCCTCGAAAACGCCGCTATCCACCCGGATCGTGTCGCTTGGCTGCGGTTCACGGTAACGCACCAAACGCCCTATGGAGGGCATAAATCCGCGCGCCGGGTCCTCGGCATAAAGCCGGCATTCCATGGCCCAGCCGGTTTGCTTGATATCGTCCTGGGTGACGGAAAGCTTCTCACCCGCCGCGATCCTGATCTGCTGCTCGACCAAGTCGATCCCGGTGACGTATTCGGTCACTGGGTGCTCGACCTGAAGGCGGGTGTTCATTTCGAGAAAATAAAAATTGCGCTGCTGATCGGCGACAAACTCCACCGTGCCGGCCGAGCTGTAATTCACCGCCTTGGCAAGCGCGCAGGCTTCGGCGCCCATGGCCGCGCGTGTCGCCGCATCCAATAACGGGCTCGGCGATTCCTCGATGATTTTCTGGTGGCGGCGTTGAATTGAGCACTCGCGCTCACCGAGATGGACAATATTGCCGTGCCCATCGGCCAGTATCTGTATTTCAATGTGGCGCGGCTCCTCGATAAATTTCTCGAGAAACACGCGCCCGTCGCCAAAGGCCTGGCTCGCCTCGTGAATGGCCGAGTTAATGCAATCGGCCAAGACATCCTTTGAGCCCGCGACCCGCATACCCTTGCCGCCACCGCCTGCCGCCGCCTTAACCATCACCGGATAACCGATGTCCGCCGCGATCGCTGCGGCCTCGGCATTATCGGTGATCGCCTCGCCGTGACCCGGAATGGTGTGAACCCCGGCCTTCGCAGCCACCTTTTTCGCCGCGATCTTGTCGCCCATGGACGCAATCGCCGATACTGGCGGCCCGATAAAAACAATACCCGCAGCCTGCAGGCGATCCGCGAAGTCGGCATTTTCGGCCAGGAAGCCGTAACCCGGATGAACGGCATCGGCGCCGCTCTCTCGCGCCGCGGCAACGATCGTATCGATTTTCAGGTAGCTCTCACT
>JAPYQV010000401.1 GCA_029937205.1 Alphaproteobacteria bacterium | reverse complement strand
GTACGACACGGTCTCCGTTCCGATCGGCCTCAGTCGGGGCTTCAAAAATGTCGGCGAGGATACGGCGATGATGCTGGCGATCATCGGCGGCACAAATCCCGGCAAAGTTTTGTGGCCGCAGGAAACCATTGATGCGGCCAAAAAGCACGGTATCGAATTCGATATCGACGGCGATTTGGTTTATCGCGGTGACGCGGCCGACTAGGAACGGGCCACAATTGAGTTAGCTTTTTCTGCCGGTCCGCTGCCGCCATCTGTTTATTCGGGAGCGATGCTCGCCTGTAATTTGTAACGATCCGCGAGAGCGTTCTGAGTGAGGCCGGCATGGAGGGTGAGCAGAACGAGGCGGGCATCGAAGCTATCGCCGGCATCGAGCGCCGCCTCCAGCCGCGCCTTGAGCGCGCGCCCGCGCGCGGTGCCATTTTCCACACCGAAACCATAATCGCCCAGCATGCAATAGGCCAACATACCCGCCGCCTCGGCACACGCCTCGGGCGCCGGAACGCGGCCATGGCCGGCCGCTTTGAGAAGTTTGAGCGATGCAATCTTCACCGCGTCGGGCACCAGATTGGGATGTAGACCGGCGGCGCGCAAGGCATCGTCCAGCCGCCGCACCTCGCGCGATCGTCCGAACAGAGCTGAAAAACCAAACATTGGAAAAGGCTAACATCGCACGGCCCGGCCACCAATAAGGGCCGAAAGAAAGTAGAGGTGGCGGTGTTATCGGTTCTGTTCACTTATTTCCATCCAATTGACCGCGCCGCAATTTTCACGCACATAAAGACTGCTAGTGAGCAAGTCGGTATCGTAGGAGACAAAAACGTGGCGAGTGTTGCGGAGCGGCTGAAGGCAGAGCTGGATAGTCCTGGCTTGGTGCTGAGCGAGCCGGGCGAGATGGCGGCCTATACGACCGATTGGACACACAAATTTAGCGGCGTTACGCCGGCTGTTTTGCGGCCAAGAGATACGGCTGAAGTAGCGCGCTCTGTTTTGGCGTGCCGCAAGCTTGGCCTGGCGCTGGTGCCGCAAGGCGGCAACACGGGGCTTGTCGGTGGCTCCGTGCCGCGTGCCGGTGAAGTGGTGCTCAGCCTGTCTCGCCTCAACGCAATCGAAAGCTTTGATCCTGCCTCGGCCACGGTTCAAGTACAGGCCGGCGTGGTATTGCAGGCGCTGCATGAGGATTTGGTGGCGCGCGGCTGCGTTTTCCCGGTCGATCTTGGCGCGCGCGGGTCGTGCCAGATCGGCGGCATGATTGCCACCAACGCCGGCGGAATCAAAGTGCTGCGTTACGGCCATATGCGCGAGCAGGTGCTTGGCCTTGAAGTGGTGTTGGCCGACGGCACGGTTCTCGGCAGTCTCAACAGCTTGAAAAAGAACAATACCGGCCTGGACCTCAAGCACACTTTTATTGGCTCAGAGGGCATGCTGGGGATCATCACCCGTGCCGTGTTGCAAGTTCGCCCGGCGCCCCAGGCGGTGCAGACGGCGCTCCTCGCGCTGGATACGCGGGAACGCTTGCCCGAACTGCTTACCATGCTGCGCGAGCGCTTGCGCGGGCTCTCCTCGCTCGAGATCATTACCCGCGAATCGATTGCGCTATATCAGGAAGTAGAGCCCGGCACGCGCGAGCCGTTCGACAAAGCCTATCCGGCCTGTGTCATCGTCGAAGAGGAAACCGGCGCCGGCACCAGCGAGCGCGATGGTTTCCTGGAGCGATTGTCGAGTGTCATCGAAAGCGGTCTGGCGGCGGATGCGGTTGTGGCCGAGAGCGATGCCCAGGCACAAGGTATCTGGCGTTTGCGCGATGGCGTTACGGAAGCGATCGGTCGCGCTGGGCTAACGCACAAGTTCGATGTCACGGTGCCGCCCGGTGCGCTGCCGGAATTCCTCGCCGAGATGGAACGTTTCGGCGATGAGGCCGGCGGGTTGCGCACGCTTCTATTCGGTCATCTCGGCGATGGTAATGTGCATGTCAATATGATGCAAAAGCCGGAGCTCTCGGAAGACGAATTTTACGCCAAGGGCCCGGCGCTTGCCGAGCGCATCTATAGTCATGTGGCGGCGCTCAAGGGCAGTATCAGCGCTGAGCATGGCATCGGCATCGCCAAGCGGGATTATCTGCACCACTCCCGCACGGTCGAGGAAATCAACCTCATGCGTGGCATGAAACAGCTCTTGGACCCAGGTGGAATCCTCAATCCGGGCGTGTTGTTCGAGAACGCATAAAAAAAGAGGCCGCCCGGAGGCGGCCTCTCGTTTTTCGTCTTGTCGGCTTGGGATTACATTCCCATGCCGCCCATGCCGCCCATATCGGGGGCCGCTGCAGCGGCCTTTGGCTCGGGCTTTTCGGCGATCATCGCTTCGGTGGTGATCATCAGGCCGGCGATGGAAGACGCGTCCTGAAGCGCCGTCCGCACGACTTTGGCCGGATCAATGATGCCCGCCTTGATCATGTCGCAATACTCTTCCTTCTGCGCATCGAAGCCCCATGTGGCGCTCTTCTGCTCCAGCAGTTTGCCGATCACCAAGGAGCCGTCGACACCGGCATTCTCGACAATCAAACGCGCTGGCGTGCGGAGCGCTTTGCGCACCACTTCAATACCGACATTCTGATCGGAATTTTCGCCTTCAACCTTGTCCAGGACCTTGGTGGCGTAGAGCAGCGCAATGCCGCCGCCCGGCACGATGCCTTCCTCGACCGCCGCGCGGGTGGAGTTGAGCGCATCCTCGACCAGGTCCTTGCTCTCCTTCACCTCGATTTCTGTGGCACCGCCAACCTTGATCACCGCAACGCCGCCGGCCAGCTTGGCCAAACGTTCTTGCAGCTTCTCACGATCATAGTCGGAGGACGTCTCGTCGATCTGGGCACGAATCTGGTTGCAGCGTCCCGTGATGTCGCCCTTCTTGCCGGCACCGCCAACGATGGTGGTCTCTTCTTTGGTGATGTTGACGCGCTTGGCGGTGCCGAGCATGTCGATGGTGACGTTCTCGAGCTTGATGCCGAGATCTTCGCTCACAACTTCGCCGCCGGTCAGGGTGGCGATATCCTCGAGCATGGCTTTGCGGCGATCGCCAAAGCCTGGCGCCTTGACGGCGGAGACCTTGAGGCCACCACGCAACTTGTTCACCACCAGGGTGGCGAGGGCTTCGCCCTCAACTTCCTCGGCGATGATGAGTAGCGGCCGGCTGGACTGAACGACGCTTTCGAGAAGCGGGATCATCGCCTGCATGTTGGAGAGCTTCTTCTCGTGCAGGAGAATGAGCGGATCTTCCAGGTCGCAGGTCATCTTGTCGGCGTTGGTAATGAAATAGGGTGACTGATAGCCACGGTCGAATTGCATGCCTTCGACCACGTCGAGCTCGGTATCCAGGCCCTTGGCCTCTTCAACCGTAATAACGC
>JAPYQV010000400.1 GCA_029937205.1 Alphaproteobacteria bacterium | reverse complement strand
CGCCGCTCAACACCGGCGCCTTCGCCTCGCGCACCCTGATCGCCGGTGCCGGCGCAATCCGTGAGGCGGCGGAAGCCCTTCGCGGCAAAATCCTGCGCATCGCCGCCTGGGTGTTGGAGTGCGAGCCGGGCGCACTGGACATCAGCGGCGATGCCGTGCGCTTCCGCCAGGGATCGAACCGCAGCGTGCCGCTCAGCGATATTTTTTTCCGCGCCATTATCGGCCAGGGCATTCCCGAAAGCGAAACGCCGGGCCTGGAGGCGAGCGCACATTTCGAGCCCACCGATGCGTCGTTCTCCTTCGGCAGCGCTGCGGCGATTGTCTCGGTCGACCCCGAGAGCGGCGAGTTCGCCGTCGAGCGTTTCGTCATGGCGCATGATTGCGGCGTCGCGGTAAACCCGCTTTTGGTTGAGGGCCAGGTGCGCGGCGGCCTGGTGCAAGGCTTCGGCGCGGCGCTCGCCGAAGATTTGCAGATCGACCCGGACACCGGCCAACTGACAAGCGGCAGCATGCTCGATTATTTCGCGCCGACCGCGGCGGACGTGCCGCCGATTGAGCTGCTGCACACTGAAATCCCGAGCCCGGTGACCACATTCGGCGTGCGCGGCGTCGGCGAGGTCGGCACGATTCCGCCGGCGGCGGCGGTGGCCAACGCGCTGTGCGATGCGCTCACGGAATTCGGCGTCGAGCTCTCCGCCCTGCCGCTCACCCCGGAAAGCGTGTGGCGCGCTCTGGAAAGCGCCAAAAACATGCGCGGCGATTCTTCGAACAGCGGCGATTCGAGGACGTCATGATCAATATTACCAGCCCCGGCGCTTACGCGAACGCGGCGCTCACGCCGTTGGAACAAGACGCCGTCAAATGGCTCGACGGCTTCTACCAACTCGAGCATTTGCTGTGCACCCGGATGTGGGCGATGAAACTCAGCCCGGAGGCTTCGGCGGAGGTCAAGTTTGCGTCGCTCGTGCATGATGCCGAGAGATTTTTCCCCGGCGGCCCGCCGAGCACGCCCGGCAACGGCTTCGACGATCCCGACTATCTCTTCGCCCATTCCACCCGCTCCGCTGATATCGTCGAGCAATGGCTGCGCGACCGCACGCCCGCGCCGGACGACGCTTTCATCCGGCGCGTCCGCCACCTGGTCCTGCGCCATGAGATCGGCGGCGGCTGGGAGGCGGACTTCGTACAGGCGGCGGATTCGCTGTCCTTTCTGGAATCACTGGACTGGATCACCGTCGACTGGGTTCAGAACGGGCACTACACCATTGCCGGCGCGCGCGAGAAGCTGGATTACACGGTCGAACGCATCCGCCCCTCCATCGCGGTCGCCGCCGCGCTGCCACTTTACGAAAGCGCTGTGCGCGCGCTCGACGCCGCGCATGAGATCAAGGTCGACCTCAAGCGGCGGCGCGAGATTGCCGGCAGCCGCCGCTTCCTGCTCGGTCTGTCGCCGGAAGCCGAGACCGCCGGCGCTTCGGTGCGCTGACCGCAGGGCATCAACTTGGCCGGGGAGAAAAAGCATCATGTCCGCTTTGCTGGGTGACCTTGTCGGCGGCCCTTTGGCCACGCGCACGAGCGAGGGCATCGCCCATGTCTTGCGCAAGGCGATTCTTGCGGGAATCCTCAACCCCGGTCAGCAATTGCGTGAGCGGCGCTTGGCCGAGGAGTTGCAAGTAAGCCGCACGCCAATCCGCGAGGCGCTGTTCACGTTGCACGGCGAAGGGCTGGTGGATCTCGCGCCTCGCCGATGCGCCCGCGTGCGCGCCGTGACGCAAAGCGACATCGCGCAAATCTATGCGCTTCGCAAGCTCCTGGAAGCGCATTCGGCGCGGGCCGCTGCCGAAAATGGCGACCGCGCCAAGATCAACGGCATTGCCGGCGCGCTGGCCGCGCAACGCCGCCTCGGGACGGGCGGTTCAGCACAGGACCAGGCCGAAGCCGACTTCGCCTTTCACGACGCCATCGCCGCCGCGGCCGGAAGCCAGCTCCTGTTGACGGTGGAGCGCCAAGTGCTTGCTGTTACCATTACGCACCGCTCGCGCTACAAATACCCCGCCGCTCAGATCAAACGGGTGTGGCGGCTGCACGCCGCCATCCTGGAGGCGATAGAGGCCAGCGACGGCGACCGCGCCGAAGCGCTGATGGCGGCGCACATTGCCGAATCCACGGAAATCGCCTTCAAAAACTTCGGCAACACGCCGCCGCTGGATAGCGCCCGTGAAAACGAGATTGAAACATTGTTTGGGAATTCCTGAAGCCGGCACGCTTATTCTTTGTGCCGCGTCGATGGCGCGGCCGCACCAGTTCTCGGGATTGGCTTAGCCGGCTTCGCGCACAAATTTCTCGATTGTGGATGCAAAAGTTTCGAGATCGTCCCACGGGATCATGTGTCCGACACCGTCGATGCGAACCGACCGGCTATCCGGGACGAGGCGCGTAATTTCCGCGGCATCATCGTCGGTGATCGTACCGCCGGTCTCGGCGTAAATCAGCAGTGTCGGCGAAGCAATCGCCGGCATTAAGACATGCACATCTTCTGTGTGAAAAGATTGGTGTGATTGCGTGATCGCTTTGACGGTGCAGGTGGGAAGCCATTGGTCGCGTAACGCGATTTGCTCTGCTGTCCAGTTCTTCAAAAGCGGACTCGAGGCATCGGTTACCTGACCGTGCGAGGCGGCTTGTAGGCCGTCCAAATACCATTGCAACGCGATGGGATAGTCGCGTCGGCCTGGGCCGGAAACCGGCGGATCAATCAATATTAGCGATCCAACCAGCGACGGCGCGTTCGCCGCCAGCTTTATCGCGATTCTAGCGCCCATCGAATGGCCTGCGACAATCGGTTTTTCGAGGCCAAGTTGCTCGATCACACCTTGCGCATCCGCAGCGTAGTCGGCCAGCCAATATTCGAGGTCATCGCCACTGGATGAAAGGCCGCGTCCGCGGATGTCCAGCGTGAACACATGACAGAACTCAGCTAGGCGGCGGCTGACGAAATCCCACATTATGGCTGGACTCGTGATGCCGGGTAACAACACGAGCGACGGTCCGTCTCCCGGAAATTCATGATGGTGCAGCCGAACGCCGCCGACAGTTAAGTGCCGGCCACGGGGTTGGACGGTCATGTGGCTCAATCACTCCAAAGGATGGGTGTTGCCGGATCGCCTATGGCGGAAAACTTCATCCCTGCGCAATTCTCCGCCTGCTGAACGTATGTAGCCGAATGTAGGGAGTCAACCGGTCACCGCTGCCAGGGTTTGTCTCGGTCAATTTGCACGAATTCTGAGCCGTGCAGGTTCGAAAATCGAAACCGTGCAAGCCGCAACAGATTTAGGTCTGCTATCTGCCCGGGGCATTGACACGTTAAGTCGGTGGCCGGCGCGGGCGAGGGCCGGTACCGTCGG
>JAPYQV010000399.1 GCA_029937205.1 Alphaproteobacteria bacterium | reverse complement strand
GCGATGTCGGTTGCGGTGAGCGTATCGCCGCCAAACACCAGCGCCTTTTGCGTCAATTTAAAGCCGATCGAATCCGGCCCGATTTTGAGTTCGCCGTCGTCACGAATGCGGCTGCCGCCGCCCAGACCAATGGCGAGAATATCCGGCATGCGAAAGTTGGTGCGCACGCCGCCGACATCGACGGCAACGCCGGATTCGCGCGGAAAGCCTTGCGACAGATAGCCCACATCGGTTGTCGTGCCGCCGATATCGACGACGATGGTTTCCTTTTGTTGCGACAGGAAGGAGGCGCCACGCATCGAGTTGGTCGGCCCGGAAGCGAAGGTCATAACCGGATAGCGCTCGGCATAATCGGCGCTCATCAGGGTGCCGTCATTCTGGCTGATATAGAAGGGCGCCGTGATGGCCAGGTCCTTGAGGGCCGCGCGAAAGGCGCCCACCACCTTGCGCGAGAGCTCGGCCAGCGAGGCATTCATCACCGCCGCGTTTTCGCGCTCGATCAGGCCGACGCGGCCGATTTCGTTCGATAGGGTGATATCGGCGTCGGGCAGCTCGGCGCGCAGGATTTCCGCCGCGCGCTCTTCCATGGCACTGTTGAGCGGCGCGAACACGCAGGAAATCGCCACCGAGCGGATACCCTTCAGTTTGATATCGCGCGCCGCCTCGAGCACTTCCTTTTCGCCCAGTGCGGCGATCTCACGGCCGTCATACTCATAGCCGCCACGCACCATATAGACATGGCGGCCAACTCTATCGACCAAATCTTTCGGCCAATCGACCAGGGGCAGGAGGGAATCCGTCGCCGGCAGAGCAAGGCGCACTACCGCCACCTCCAACAGGCGGGCGCGTTCGACAAAGGCATTGGTGAACTGCGTCGTGCCGATCATGACGTGATCGATCGCCGCGGTCTCCGCGCCGGAGCTTGCCAGCACATCGCGTATTGCCTGGATGACGCCGCCGCCGACATCCTCGGTCGTTGGTGATTTCACTGAGGCCAGAACCGTCGCGCCGTCCATCACAACGGCGTCGGTGTTTGTCCCGCCGACATCAACGCCAATTCGCATCAAATTGCCTCTCTTCGGTTCCCGTGTCCCGACAGCATAGACAGTGTCGACGCAAATCCAAAATCGGCAAGGGATGGGTGCGGGCATTATTTGGTATAGGCGGCGAGACGGCGGGTAAAAAACTCTGTTATGATTTCCCGAACTTGCAGCACTCAGTTCAAATTGCCCTTTTGAAGAAGGAATTCTTGCCATGATGAAGCATGTCCGGGTGGTCACGCCGATCACCACCAAGGGGTTCCGCGATCTCAGCGAATTCAAGGCGTTGGAAGGCCCCGAGCTTACTGTAAGCCATTCCGAAATCGATCTCGGCCCGGCTTCGATCGAGTGCGAATATGACGAGGCCATGGCCTTGCCGGGGACGATCGCCAAAGTGATCGAGGCCGAGCGCGAGGGTGCCCAGGCCGTGGTGATCGATTGCATGGGCGATCCCGGCATGAAGGCTGGACGGGAATGCGTCAATATTCCAGTGATTGGCCCGTGCGAAAGCGCCATGCATGTAGCTTCGATGCTTGGCCACAGCTTCAGTTTCGTCACTGTCCTCGCCCGTCTCCGCCCGATGATCGAACATTTGGCCGAGCAATATGGCGTGCCGGGAAAAATGGCGTCGGTGCGCTCGGTCGATATTCCCGTGCTGGAGCTCGAGCAGGATATGGACCGCACCAAGGCGGCGCTGGCCGAAGTGGCGGTGCGCGCGGTGGAAGAGGATGGCGCCCATGCCATCGTTTTCGGCTGCACCGGCATGCTCGGCTGCGCCGATGCGGTGCGCGCCGGCCTGCTTGCCAAGGGCTATGACGTACCGGTGATCGATCCGGTGCCGCTCGCGGTGCGCCTTGCGGCAAGCCTGATCGAGAGCGGCCTCAGTCACAGCAAACTCACTTATGAGCAGCCACCGCTGAAACCGGTCGCCGGGTACGACATGCCACCCTTGAGTGTGGCCAGCGAAGCGGCCGAATAAACAGCGGAGTAAATATATGCCACGTATCGTTCGCTTCAATGAAACCGGCGGGCCGGAGGTTCTCAAGCTTTATGACGAGCGGCTGCAGCATCCGGGCGAGGGTGAGGTTCGCCTGAAGATCGAGGCGATGGGTCTCAATCGGGCAGAGATCATGTTCCGCGACGGCAAATATGCCGCCGACCCGGTCTTCCCCTCGCGCATCGGCATTGAGGGCTCCGGCACGATCGATGCGCTCGGTGCCGGCGTGAGTGGCTTCAACCTGGGCGACAAGGTGGCCGCGATCCCCTTCCTGTCGTGGGACAAGTGGAACAATTGGACGGCTGAATCGGTGATGCGTTACGGCATCTATGGCGAGAGCGCGATCGTGCCGGCCTATACCGTTGCGCCAAACCCGGAAAACATCTCGATGATCGAGGCGGCGGCGATCTGGTGCCAATATCTAACCGCCTGGGGCGGCATCATCAGCTACGCCAAGCTTTCGAGCGACGATATTGCCCTGATCACAGCGGCGAGCAGCAGCGCCGGCCTGGGTGGTTTGCAAATCGCCAAGCTCACCGGCGCTATGACCATCGCCGTCACTCGGACGGCGGGCAAAAAACAGTTCCTGCTCGATGCCGGCGCCGATCATGTGGTCGTCACCGATGACGAAGACCTGCGCGAACGGGTAATGGAGATCACCGAAGGCAGGGGCTTTACGGTTGCCTATGATCCGGTCGGCGGAGAATTCATGGCCGACCTCATCGCCGCCGTCCAGCCCTGCGGCACGATTGTCAATTACGGCAACCTCAGAACCGAGCCGATCAACGTGGCAATTTTGCCGATGCTGGTGAAGCGCCTCAATATCAAATTTCACAGCCTGTTCGACACCATGCGAATCCCCGAGGAGCGCGAATGCGGAATAAAATATGTCCTCGACAATGTGACGTCGGGCGCCCTCAAGGTGATCGTCGACAAGACCTTCACCCTGGATCATATCGCCGATGCCCACCGTTACATGGAAACCAACGCCCAAATGGGAAAAATTGTCGTCACCGCATAAGTCCGGACGCTTTCAAATAAGTGTTTCCGTTCTCCTTCTCACGTCACAGCATCTTTTCCAAACTGTGCCCCCCGCGTTGCCGGAATATTGGGAGATTCGAGCGCGACGACAGCACCACCCGACACGGTTCCAATAGCCGCCGTTTTTTTGACGAGGGTGCCGACCGGCGCTAGCGATCAATCCGCTGGTCCGAAAGAATTTTCTGTGGGTATTCGCAAGACAATGCGTCACTCCAATTCTCTGAAGGCAGAGGTCACAGGTTCGAATCCTGTCGGGTGCGCCATTTTTATCAATACTTTAGCCTAAATATCTAAAGTGTTGTTTTCAAGTGGGTCACCCCTGGGT
>JAPYQV010000398.1 GCA_029937205.1 Alphaproteobacteria bacterium | reverse complement strand
CCGCAAGGCCGGCCGACGGTGTTCGAGAGCCTGCCCAAGGATCTCGGCCGGGTGCTCTCGATCGGACGCCTCGACCTCGCTTCGGAGGGGCTGTTGCTGCTGACCAATGATGGCGGCCTGTCGCGCCTGTTGGAACGCTCGGATTGGCTGCGGCGCTATCGGGTCAGAGTTTGGGGCCACCCGGATGTGGCGCGGCTGAAGGCGCTCAGCGGCGGCATTACCGTCGACGGCGTGCGCTACGGGCCGATCGAGGCGGCGCTCGATTCGAGCAGCGCCAGCAATGCCTGGCTTACCCTCGGCCTCAAGGAAGGCAAGAACCGCGAGGTGCGCCGCGTGCTCGAACATCTCGGCCTGCAGGTCAACCGCCTGATCCGCACCGCCTACGGCCCCTTTCAACTGGGCAACATGAAACGCGGCGCCGTCGCCCGCGTGCCGCCCAAGGTGGTGCGCGAACAGCTGGGGGAAAACAATGCGCATCGTCGGCGGTAGTCGCCGTACTCGGCGTCTTGCCGCTCCCGAAGGGCGCTCGCTCCGGCCAACCTCCGAGCGCGCACGCGAGGCATTATTTAATATACTTGGTCACCGCGACTTCGCGCCGTTCGTGCTGCGCGGCGCACGCGTGATCGATCTCTTTGCCGGCACCGGCGCACTTGGACTGGAAGCCCTGTCGCGCGGTGCGGCTCATTTAACCGCGGTGGAAAGCGATACCGCTGCTCTCGCCAGCCTGCGCCACAACATCAATTCCCTCGATTTTGACGACAAAGCGCGCGTCATCCAGGGCGACGCCACCCGCCTGCCACCGGCACCAGAACCCTGTTCCTATGCCTTCCTCGACCCGCCCTATCGCGGCGGCAAGGCGGCGCCGGCACTCGCCTCGCTGGTGGAAAATGGCTGGCTCATCGAGGGCGCCATCGTGGTCGCGGAGACCAGCGCCAAGGAGGTGCTGGAGGCGCCCGACGGCTTCGAGGAAATCGATCGCCGACGCTATGGCGCGGCGGAAATTCTGATCATGAAGTTTCTCGGCTCACCTGCGGCCGAATAATTTCTCGATATCGGCGAGCTTGAGCTCGATATAGGTCGGGCGGCCGTGGTTGCATTGGCCGGAATGGGGGGTGGCCTCCATCTGGCGGAGGAGCGCGTTCATTTCTTCCGCCTTGAGCCGGCGCCCGGCGCGCACGCTGCCATGGCAGGCCATGCTGGAGCAAACCTCCGACAGCTTTTCCCTGAGCGCCACACTCTCACCGAACTCGGCGAGCTCTTCGGCGAGGTCGCGCACCAGGCCTTTGATATCACCTTCGCCGAGCATGGCCGGGGTCTCGCGGATGATGACGGCGCCGGGGCCGAAGCCCTCCAGCACCAGTCCGAGATCGGCGAGCTCGTGCTGGCGTTGGGTGAGGCGCGCCACCGCGCTCTCTTCCAGTTCGACCACTTCAGGCAAGAGCAGCATCTGGCGTGCCACGCCGCCCGAATCGAGCGCTGCTTTCATTTGCTCATAGACCAGGCGCTCATGTGCGGCGTGCTGATCGACAATGACGATGCCGTCACTGGTCTGGGAGACGATATAGGTGCCGTGCACCTGACCGCGCGCCGCACCAAGGGGAAAATCCTCGGCCGCATCAGGCATATCTTCAACGATATCGCCGGACGGCGCGGCAAGCGGCGCCTGATAGCTTGCCGCAGCGACATCTGAGAGGCCGTGCAGGTTGGGCACGTGCGCGCGCGGGTAAGCGGTGGCGCCGCTATGGGCCGGCAGCGCCGGCTGGAAAGTGCCATCGCCGGGGCGCACCGCGCCGAGTGCGGCGTGCGACACGGTGGTCGCGGCGCGGTGGCCGGCCGCGGCCAGGGCGCGCTTGAGCGAGCCGACGATCAAACCGCGCACCATGCCCGAATCGCGAAAGCGCACTTCAGTTTTGGCCGGGTGCACATTGACGTCGAGCGCATCCGGCGGCAATTCAATAAAGAGCGCCAACACCGGATGGCGCCCGCCGCCGATAAAATCGTGATAGGCGCCACGCACCGCGCCGGCGAGCAAGCGGTCGCGCACCGGACGGCCATTGACGAAGAGATATTGCGCCCGTGCCGTGGCGCGGTTGTAAGTCGGTATGCCGGCAAAACCAGTCAGCCGCACGCCCTCGCGCTCGGCCTCCACCTCAACGGCATTTTCGGCAAAATCGCGGCCGATGATCAAAGCGAGGCGGGCCAGGCGATTGTCGAGCAAATCGGCGCCGGCGGTGGCGCGCAGCACATCGCGGCTGCCGTCGGTGAGGGTGAAGGCGATATCCGGCCGCGCCATGGCGAGGCGCGAAATGATATCGTTGATATGGCCAAGCTCGGTGCGCTCGGTCTTGAGAAACTTCAGCCGCGCCGGCGTGGCGAAAAACAGATCGCGCACGGTGCCGGTGGTGCCGGTGGCGCGCGCCGCCGGGCTCGGGGTGTCAATCGTGCCGCCCTCGATGGCGAGCGACCAGGCATTCTCCGCGTCCGCCTGCCGGCTAACTATTTCGAGGCGGCTGACGGCGGCGATGGACGGCAAGGCCTCGCCGCGAAATCCGAGTGTCGAGATATTGCTCAAATCATCGTCGCGCGGCAGCTTCGATGTCGCGTGGCGGGCAATCGCCAGCGGCAATTCATCTCGCGCCATGCCGCGGCCATCGTCCATCACCTGTATCAGTGCGCGCCCGCCATCAGAAACGCGCACGTCGATCTGCCCGGCACCGGCATCGATGGCGTTTTCGACCAATTCCTTGACCACCGAAGCCGGGCGTTCGACCACCTCGCCGGCGGCGATGCGGTTGATCACGCCATCGGGCAGCAGGCGGATCGTCATGTCCGCGCCCGCAACAGATACTCGCGCGCCAATTCCTTACCCCTCTCAACAGCCGGTTGATCGAACGGGTCGATGTCCAAACATAACGCCATGACGACGGTTTCCAACATGAAATGCATCATCACGGCGCCCAAGGCTGCTTCGTCGAGCACCGGCAGGACAAATTCACGCACCGGCCGCCCGCCTTCCGCCAGGGCGTCCCGCGTTGCCGCCGCTTCAGCCGCCATCAATTGAGCCAAACTACGCCCGGCGAGATAATCCGCGCCGGCCAGCGCCGCCAGATCGGCATTAATGGCCGTCCCGTCCCCGGCTGCTTCGACTTGAAGCAGCGTAAACAATTTATCCGACGGGCCGTCGAGATAAAGCTGAAGCTGGCTGTGTTGATCGACCGCGCCGCGCGCCACAACCGGCGTCGTGCCATGGCCGTTTTTGCCGAGAGATTCGGCCGACAATTGGCATATCCATTGGGACAGGCCGAGGAGACGGTCGTCATAGGGCATAAAGACGGTGGCGGAGATGTTTGGTGCCAGGGCCAATGCCAACGCGGCGCCGACCGCCCCGCTGCCTTAGACGGGCATCACCATCGTCGCC
>JAPYQV010000397.1 GCA_029937205.1 Alphaproteobacteria bacterium | reverse complement strand
CAAACGCATTGTGAATCTCGGGCCGGTTCAGCGTGACTGTCGCCACACCCTTCGGATCTACGGTAACAAGAACTGTTCCTTCGGGCATATTTTACATCCTAAATATGCCAAATGTTGATTTCTCGGCCGGTACATTCGCCGCCGCCGCAAGTCCACGTGCCAGAACGGCTCTGGTATCCACCGGGTCTATCAAACCATCATCCCACAATCGGGCGGAAGAATAATAGGGTTGTCCTTGAATTTCATATTGCTCGCGGATCGGCGCCTTGAATTCCGCCTCTTCTTCTTCCGGCCAATCGCCGCCGTCCGCTTCCACCCGGTCGCGGCGAATGCGCGCCAGGACGCTCGCCGCCTGCTCGCCGCCCATGACGGAAATCCGCGCATTGGGCCACATCCAGAGGAAGCGCGGGTCGTAGGCACGGCCGCACATGCCGTAATTGCCGGCGCCGAAGCTGCCGCCGATCACGACGGTAAATTTCGGCACGTTTGCGCACGCCACCGCCATCACCAGCTTGGCGCCATCCTTGGCAATACCGCCCTGCTCATAGCGCTTGCCGACCATGAAGCCGACGATGTTTTGCAGGAACACCAGGGGAATGCCGCGCTGACAGCAGAGCTCAATGAAATGCGTGCCCTTCAGCGCCGATTCCGAAAACAATATTCCGTTATTGCCCAATATCCCGACCAATCGCCCCTCGATGCGGGCAAAGCCGGTGACCAGGGTCTTGCCGTAGCGCGCCTTGAATTCATCAAACTCGCTGCCATCGACAATGCGCGCGATGATTTCGCGCACGTTGAACATGCGCCTGAGCGTGGTTGGCACGATGCCGTAAATCTCCTTGGCGTCGTAGGCCGGCGGAATCGGTTGAACCGGTTCCTGCAATCCGTTGGCCAGGCCGTTCAGGCGCGCCACGATACCGCGCGTGCGTTCCAGTGCCTCGTTGTCATTCTCGACCATATGATCGGCCACGCCGGAGATCCGCGTATGCACATCGGCGCCGCCGAGATCTTCCGAGGTGACCTCCTCGCCGGTCGCCGCCTTCACCAGCGGCGGGCCGGCCAAGAATATCGTGCCCTGCTCCTTGACGATGATGGTCTCGTCCGACATCGCCGGCACATAGGCGCCGCCGGCGGTGCAGGACCCCATAACCACGGCGATTTGCGGAATGCCCGCAGCCGACATGCGCGCCTGGTTGAAAAATATCCGACCGAAATGATCGCGGTCGGGAAACACTTCGTCCTGATGGGGCAAATTCGCGCCGCCTGAATCGACCAGATAAATACACGGCAATCGATTCACTGCGGCGATTTCCTGGGCGCGCAGATGCTTTTTCACGGTGATCGGGTAGTAGGTGCCGCCTTTGACCGTGGCGTCATTGACGATCAGCATACAATCGCGCCCGGAAACCCGGCCAAGACCGGTGATAATGCCGGCCGCCGGCACGTCGCCGCCATAAAGCCCGTGCGCCGCCAGAGGCGATAATTCCAGCAGCTCGGTGCCGGGATCAATCAACGCCCGAATACGCTCACGCGGCAGTAATTTTCCGCGATCCATATGGCGCGTGCGCGCTTTCTCACCGCCGCCGCCGTGAATTTCCGCGAGCGTCTGCCCGAGACCGTCCACCAGGGACTGCATCGCGCCGGCATTCTCCGCGAATTCACTTGAGCCGGTGTCAATCTTGCTTTCGATCTGCGCCATGCAGAGAATCTCCTTCGGCGCCAATTTTACCCGCCCACGCGCGCGAATGAAACATGATCGTCACGCCACGAACCGCTATAGTGCGGCCTCGGAAAAACCGGAGAAAATATGAAACTGCCGAATCTAAGTGAACTTGAAGAAGCCGCGGAGTTGGTCCACCGGACTCTGACGCCAACCGCACAAATCTGCTGGCCGCTGCTAAGCCGCCGTGCCGGGGCGGAAGTCTGGGTCAAGCACGAGAATCATACGCCGATCGGCGCTTTCAAGATACGCGGCGGGCTGGTTTACATGGATGCGCTCAAGCGCCAGGGCGGTACAAATCGTGTGCTGGCGGCAACCCGCGGCAATCATGGCCAGAGCATCGCCTTTGCCGCCACGCGGGCCGGGCTGGCGGCGACAATCGTCGTGCCGCATGGCAATTCCCCCGGCAAGAACGCCGCTATGCAGGCGTTCGGCGCCGAGTTGATCGAGCATGGCCGCGATTTCCAGGAGGCACTCGAGCACACCATGACCCTGGCTAGCGGCGAAGGCGTCACCCTTGTCCCCTCCTTCGACATGGGCCTGGCCAAGGGCGTGGCGAGTTATGCGCTTGAACTCTTCCGCGCCGCACCCGACCTGCACTCGGTTTATGTGCCGATCGGCCTCGGCTCCGGCATTTGCGGCCTGATTTCAGCGCGCGATGCGCTCGGCCTCAAAACCAACATTGTCGGCGTGGTGAGCGAGAACGCCGCCGCCTACGCGCTGTCCTTCGAAGCCGGCAAGCTGATCAGCACCAACAGCGCCGATACCCTGGCCGACGGCATGGCCTGCCGGGTGCCGGTCGCCGAGGCCTTGGAGATTATCGGCGCCGGTGCCGAACGAATCGTGCGGGTCAGCGACGATGAAATCCTGGCCGCCATGGCGCATTATTTGACCGATACGCACAATCTCGCCGAAGGTGCCGGCGCCGCGCCTCTGGCGGCATTGATGCAGGAAAAGGAGCGCATGGTAGGCAAGAAAGTGGGCGTCATCCTTTCCGGCGGAAATGCCGACCCGTCACTGATGAAGCGCGTGTTGGAGCACTGCGCCGTTTGATGACGGAATTTTCATCCGAAGGCCGACCCATACCGGCTGGACTGATCGGCGAGCTGGGCGATTCAAGTGCCCTTCTCGGCGACGGCGAAGCCCTGCGCGCCAATCTGGCAGAGCATGGCTATCTGCTGTTGCGGAGTGTGGTCGAGCACGGCACTGCTTGGTCCGCCCGTCAGGAAGTATTGGCGCGCTTGGCCGAGGTCGGTGAGATCGATCTGCCGCAGGAAACCTTCAGCGGGGCGAACCAACGCGGCGAATTTGCCGGAGATGCCGGCGCGTTCCTGCGCTCGGTTTGCGGCGGGCCACGCCTGCGCGCGGCAATAGATGATGCGCAGTTGTCTGAAACCATTTCGGTCATATTCGGCGAACCGGCGCGCGGCCATGACTATGTTTACCTGCGCGTCGCCATTCCCGGCCGCGGCACCGCGCCGCATTGCGATTACCCCTTCTTCACCCGCGCCACCGGGCGTGT
Organism: Alphaproteobacteria bacterium; assembly: GCA_029937205.1. GTDB lineage: Bacteria > Pseudomonadota > Alphaproteobacteria > UBA828 > UBA828 > PTKB01. The sequence goes on along the minus strand of JAPYQV010000397.1, from coordinate 178 downwards.
GCTGACCTGCTGGCTATGCATGAGCGACCTCGCGTTTGAACAAGGTGCGGTCGAGGGCTCGCACGCTTGGCAGAAGCACATCGCTGCCATGCGCGGATTCGATCTCGAACGGGAAAACGGTGCGCGGCAGGCGACACTCTCAGACGATATTGTCCAGTTTGCCGAGACACACAATTGC
>JAPYQV010000396.1 GCA_029937205.1 Alphaproteobacteria bacterium | reverse complement strand
GCGTAAGGTACCCCGCGCCCAGCCCCAATAGCCCGCCGATGATGCCGGCGATGAGCAAGATAACAGGTAACGGTAGCCCGACCGAGCCGCCGGGATAGGAGCCCACATAGACAAAATCCGCATTGGCGGCCTTGATGGCACGCATGACCGAGGTCACGTCGGGGGAGCCGAACGGGAAGGTCTTGTCAAAAACGATTTTCAGGCCCATCCGTTTGGCATGGCGCCGCGCGCCGGCGACGGCGCTCAAGGCAAAATCCGCGTCTTCCGCATCATTAGGTGAAATCACGCCTAAGATTACGTTTGACTCTGCCTGCGTAACGCCGACCAGATCCGATACGCAGACATCGGCAGGTCCAGATGCGAAACGCCACCGGGCGCGAGTGCATCCAGCACCGCATTGACGGCCGAAGGCAGCGACCCGGCCACGCCCGACTCTCCGGCGCCCTTAACGCCAAGCGGATTGGTGGCGCAGGTCGCGGTGTGGTGGCCGAGCTTGAAGGCGGGCATGTCGTCGGCGCGCGGCATCCTGTAGTCCAGAAATGAGCCGGTCAGAAGTTGTCCGTCTTCCGAGTAAATGACCTGTTCACCGAGCACCTGCCCCAATCCTTGCACGATGCCGCCGTGAATCTGGCCTTCGACAATGGTCTGGTGCAAAATGTTGCCGACATCATCGACCGCGGCATAGCCAACCACATCGATGGCGCCCGTCTCCGGATCGATTTCGACTTCGCAAATATGGCATCCGTTCGGAAAACTCATATGGTCCGCACTAAATGTCGCCGTTGCGTCAAGGCCGTTGGGGCCGAGGCCATCGGGCAGGTCCTTGGCCGCCGCCACGCGCCCGGCAAGCTCCAGTATTGATATCTCCCGGTCGGTGCCGGCGATCCGGAAGCTGCCGCCCGCAAATTCCATATCCTCGGGCGCCGCTTCCAGAAAATGACCGGCCAGGCGTTTGCCCTTCTCTATCGCTGCCTCGCAGGCCAGGATGATGGCGCCGCCCGCCATCATCGTTGAGCGCGACGCCACCGTCGGCAAACCATCGGGCACTTCGTCGCTGTCGCCTTGAAGGATATGCACGTTCTCGGGCTGGATGCCGAGCTGGTAGGCGACCAGGCGCGGCATCACCGTCATCTGGCCCTGACCCATCGCCTGGGCGCCGGTACGCAGCACCACCTTGCCATCCGCCCCGAAACGCAGATCAGCGGTCTCTTGGAGCGGATTTCCGCCGGCCACTTCGAGAAAGCAGGCGATGCCAATTCCGCGCAAGCGATGGATTTTTCCGGACGCGGCGCGGCGCGCATCAAACCCCCGCCAGCCGGCGAGGCTGAGCGCCTTGTCCATCACCGCTTCGAACTCGCCGCTGTCATAGACCACGCCGTTTGGCGCGTGGTAGGGCATCGCCGATGGCGGTATCAGGTTGCGGCGGCGCAATTCGACGCGATCCAAATTCATCTCGCGGGCAGCCGTATCGATCAAGCGCTCGATCATATAAATCGCTTCGGGCCTACCGGCGCCCCGGTAGGGTCCGAGCGACGCGGCGTTGGTCAGCACCGACTTGACGGCGATGTGAATGGCCGGGATCCGATAAACACTGGACAGGCAATTTTTGGTGTTGGTGGTGGCGACGACCGCGACATAGGTCGATGCGTAGGCACCGATCCCCACCTTCGTGCGCGCCCGCAAGGCCAGAAATTTTCCATCCTGTCCGAGGGCGAGTTCCGCCTCGAAGTCGCCGTCGCGGCCGTGCGTGTCGGCAAGGAAGCTCTCCATGCGGGTCGCGCACCAGCGTACCGGGCGATTGGTGCGCCGCGCCGCGACGAGCAGCGCCGCGTGCTCAGGATAGGTTTGCGCCTTCATGCCGAAGCCGCCGCCGACGTCATAGGTGAGCACGCGGACCTTATCGAGGGGAACCTTGAGGGCGTGCTCGGCAAGCAGCTTGCGGACGACGGCAACGCCCTGCGTGCACGCCGTCAGCGTATAGCGCCCGGTGCCTTCATCCCACTCACCGATCGCCGCGCGCGGCTCCAGCGCGGCGGGTGCGAGGCGGGTGTCAATGAGGCGCACATGCGCGACGTGGGCCGCCGATCCAAAGGCCGCTTCGACAGCCGCCGCGTCGCCGTCTTCCCAGTCGAGCGAAATATTGTCCGGGGCTTCGGGCCACAGCGTGGGTGCGCCGCGGCGGAGCGCCTTGGCAATAGTGGCGGCGGCGGGTAAATCGGTGAGCCCCAATTCCACCGCGTCGGCGCCATCTTGCGCTTGGGCGGCGGTCTCGGCGACGACGATCGCGACCGGTTCGCCCACATAGCGAACGCGCCCCTGGGCGAGCACCGGCATGGCCGGACCGAACATCGGCTTGCCGCCGCGCCCAGGCATCACAACCAGCGGCGGAATAGCGCCGATGCCGTCGGCCGCTAAGTCGCTTGCGGTGAGTATCGTCAGCACGCCGGGCAATTCTTGCGCGGCGGCGATCTCGATATGCCGGATCTCGGCGTGGCCTACAGGAGAGCGCACGAATACCGCATGTGCCTGGCACGGCAGTTCAATATCGTCGGTAAATTTACCCTGGCCGGCGAGCAGCGGTGCATCCTCGACGCGCGGGCTATCTCCGGACGAGCCGAAGCGGAGTTGATCGCCTGTTATCACCGCACCCCCGTTACCAAGCTGCGCGCCGGCGCGTGCCAATGGGTACCAGCCGGTAGCCTATGAACTCACAGTTTCGTGATCAAGTAGTTTCGAGCAAAAAAATGGCGGCGCCCCCGCTGAAGGGCGCCGCCTTATTCCTTATTCCGCCTTATTCCGCGGCTTCGCTAAGGGCCGCTTCGTCCAGGGCTTTCAAGACCTTGGGCGGCGACATGGGATGATCGCGAAGGCGGATGCCGACGGCGTCATAGATGGCGTTGGATATTACCGCCAGCGGCGGGATGATCGACACCTCGCCGACACCGCGAACGCCGTAGGGATGCAACGGGTTGGGCACCTCGACAATCTCGGTCGAGATGTTCGGAACGTCCGAGGCCACCGGCACCCGGTAATCGAGGAAGCCCGGATTTTCCATGACGCCCTTGTCGTTGTAGATATATTCTTCGTTCAACGCCAAGCCGATGCCCTGCACGGCGGCGCCGTGGAACTGGGCCTCGACGTAATCGGGGAATATCGCCTTGCCGGCGTCCTGGATGATGGTATAGCGCAGCACCTTCACGAGGCCGGTATCCCGGTCCACTTCCACATCGACGAGATGGGTCGAAAAGGCGGGGCCGCCGCCGGTGACGTTGATCTCCGCATGGCCGGCGATGGTGCCGCCCATAAAGCCCGCCTTGGCGGCGATCTCGGCCAGGGAAAGGGCTTCGAAATCGCCCACATTGGCGCTCGCCGGACGCGCCTGGCCGTCTTCCCAAACCACTTGATCGGGGTCCACCTCCCAGATGCGGGCGGCCA
>JAPYQV010000395.1 GCA_029937205.1 Alphaproteobacteria bacterium | reverse complement strand
GCACATAGGTGGCGCCGGCTGGCAATCCATCCGGCGCGTCCTTGATGTCAAACAGGGTGACGTCCGCGCCAGCCTTTAACAGGCCCATGGCGGTAGCCAGCCCCATGCCGCCGCCCGCGCCAGTGACGAAGGCACTCTTTCCCGAAAAATCCGTACTCCAATCCATTGCTTACCGTTCTCCGTTAATTTTATTCCGTGCCTAGATAGCAGCATTGCTCTGCGGTAATTGTGGGTCATAGGTGAGGTTGGGAGCAAGCCAGCGTTCCGCTTCCTCCGGTGCGATGCGCTTGCGCTTGGCGTAATCCTCGATCTGATCGCGCTCGATTTTGCCGAGCCCAAAATAGGTACTTTCCGGATGGCTGAAATAGAGCCCGCTGACGGAAGCCGCCGGGTGCATGGCGTAGCTTTCAGTCAATTTAATGCCGGCGCGCTGCTCCGCATCCAGCAGCGCGAACAATGTGCCTTTTTCGGTGTGGTCGGGGCAGGCGGGGTAGCCGGGCGCCGGGCGGATACCGTCATAATCCTCGGCGATCAAAGCGGCATTATCGAGCGCTTCGTCCTTGGCGTAGCCCCAATGTTCGGTGCGCACGAGCTGGTGCATGCGTTCGGCGAAGGCCTCTGCCAGGCGGTCGGCCAGGGCCTTGATCATGATCGCGTTGTAATCGTCATGCGCTTCTTCGTAGCGCCGTGCGATATCGTCTGTTTCGGCGCCGACGGAAACGGCAAAGGCGCCGATATAGTCCTTCCCGCCGCTCTCCTCGGGCGCAATAAAATCAGCGAGAGAGAGGTTGGCGCGGCCTGCCTTGCGCGGCATTTGTTGGCGCAGGCAATACAGGGTGTCGTGCCGCTCTGCCCGTGAGTCGTCCTCGTAAAGCGCTATATCATCATCGCGTACGCTGTTGGCCGGCCAGAAGCCGATGACGCCGCGCGCGCTTAGCCATTTTTCAGTGACGATGCGTTTCAACATCGCGCGGGCATCGCCCAGCAGTTCGCGCGCCGCCTCGCCGATGCGCGCGTCCTCAAGGATACGCGGATATTTGCCGACCAGATCCCAGGTGCGGAAAAACGGTGTCCAATCAATTAATGGCTCAAGTTCGGTCAACGGAAATTCGTTGAAGGCTTTCAGGCCGAGAAAGGATGGGCGCTGCGGGGTATAATCGCTCCAATCCAGGGCCATGCGGTTCTTGCGCGCCGCAGCGTATGGCACGCGGTCATCGCGCTTTTGGCCACGGGCGTGGCTTTCGCGGATACGTTGGTAGCTGTCGCGGACGGTGGCGACATACTCGGTACGGCGGTTGTCGGAGAGCAAATTACCGACCACGCCGACCGCCTTGGACGCGTCCGGCACATGGATCGCCGCACCGTGATAGCGCGGCGCCACCTTGACCGCCGTATGCAGGCGGCTGGTGGTGGCGCCGCCGATGAGGAGCGGCAGTTCCAGCCCCTCGCGCTCCATTTCCGCCGCCACCGTGCACATTTCGTCGAGGCTTGGCGTGATCAGGCCGGAGAGGCCGATAATATCGACCTCTTCGCGTCGCGCCGTATCGATAATCTTGGTCACCGGTACCATGACGCCGAGGTCGATGACCTCGTAATTGTTACATTGCAGCACCACACCGACGATGTTTTTGCCGCTGTCATGCACGTCGCCCTTGACCGTCGCCATGAGGATTTTTCCGGCCTTGATCGGCTCGCCGCCTTCGTCGTCTTCCATATAGGGAATGAGAATGGCGACCGCCTTTTTCATTACCCGCGCGCTCTTGACCACTTGCGGCAGGAACATCTTGCCGGCGCCAAACAAGTCGCCGACGGTGTTCATGCCGCTCATCAACGGGCCTTCGATGACATGGAGCGGGCGCTCGGCTTGGAGGCGGGCTTCTTCCACATCTTCGTCGATAAAATCTCCGATGCCATTCACCAGCGCGTGGCTGAGCCGCGCCGTGACGTCGTGCTCGCGCCAACTGAGGTCGGCGGCGGCCCTCTTGCCGCCCGCGCCGCGATGGGTTTCGGCGGCTTCCAACAGCCGTTCGGTGGCATCGTCGCGGCGGTTGAGCAGCACATCCTCGACGCGCTCGAGTAAATCCGCCGGAATATCCTCATAGACCGTCAATTGCCCGGCATTGACGATGCCCATATCCATGCCGGCGCGAATCGCGTGATAAAGAAAAGCCGAATGCATGGCCTCGCGCACCCGGTTGTTGCCGCGAAATGAAAACGACACATTGGAGAGGCCGCCCGAGACATGTACGCGCGGCATTTCCTGCTTGATGCGGCGCGCCGCGGCGATGAAGGCGCGGCCATAGTCATTATGTTCCTCGATGCCGGTGGCGACGGCAAAGATATTGGGGTCGAAAATAATATCTTCCGGCGCGATGCCGACCGTCTCGGTCAAAACCTTGTAAGCGCGGGCGCAAATCTCGACCTTGCGGTCCTCGGTTCCGGCCTGGCCGTCTTCATCGAAGGCCATCACCACCACCGCCGCGCCGTAGCGCCGCACCAGCTCAGCCTGAGCGATGAAGCTCTCTTCGCCTTCCTTGAGGCTGATGGAATTGACGATGGATTTGCCCTGCACACATTTCAGACCGGCCTCAATGACCGACCATTTGGACGAATCGATCATCACCGGCACGCGGCTGATATCTGGCTCGGCGGCGATCAGATTGAGAAAGCGCACCATCGCCGCCTCGGAATCGAGCAATCCCTCATCCATATTGATGTCGATGATCTGGGCGCCGTTTTCGACCTGCTGACGGGCGACATCGAGGGCGGCGTCAAAATCGCCCTCGGTGATCAATTTTCGGAACTTGGCCGAGCCCGAGACATTGGTGCGCTCGCCAATATTGACGAACAAACCGTTCATGCGCGGATTTCCAAAGCTTCCAACCCGGAGAGCCTTAGGCTCGCTGCGACTTGCGGGATTTCTCGCGGCGAGGTGCCGGCAACCGCTTCGGCGATGGCGCGGATATGCGCCGGCGTGGTGCCGCAGCAGCCGCCGAGGATATTGACCAGACCGGTCTCGGCCCATTCGCCAAGCATTTCAGCGGTCTCTTCGGGCGTTTCGTCATAGCCGCCGAATTCGTTGGGCAGGCCGGCATTGGGGTAGGCGGAAATTCGCGTATCGGCGACGCGCGACAGCTCCGCCACATAGGGCCGCATATGCTCCGCGCCGAGCGAGCAGTTCAGGCCGACGGCGAACGGGCGCGCATGGCGCACCGAGTTCCAGAATGCTTCGGTGGTTTGCCCGGTAAGGGTGCGGCCGGAGAGATCGGTGATGGTGCCGGAAAGAATCAGCGGTAGACGGTAGCCGAGCTCGGCAAACAATTCCTCGAGCGCAAAAATTGCGGCCTTGGCGTTCAGGGTATCGAACACCGTCTCGAGAACGAGAAGATCGACGCCGCCTTCGACCAAACCGCGCGCCGCCCGCAAATACCCGTCGCGCAATGGGTCG
>JAPYQV010000394.1 GCA_029937205.1 Alphaproteobacteria bacterium | reverse complement strand
GGCCCGTCTCCCCCCCGGTTTCGAATTTATGTCTGCCGCTCTCCGCTAGGCCAGAAAATCATTGATCGCCGCCACGATCCCGTCGGCGTCGAGCTCGGGTTCGAAATTGGCGCCCGTCAGCTTGACCAGTGTGGCGCCGGGCTGCAATTCCTTCGAACGCTCTAAATAAGGGTAAAGCACGTCATCTTCCGCCGCCATCACCAGGATGGGGCAGGAGGCGTTCTTGTAGGGTGTGGTGAAGTCATAATCCCATACGGACGAGTATGTTTGAAAGCGACTGAAATGGGCGCGCACATGATTCTGCAGCTCGCGGTGATGCACCTCCAATTCGCCGTGCGCGCCCAGGTCGCGCAAATATTTCCATGTCGTGAGGAGATATTCACCGTCCTCCGTGGGCGAAATAGGGGTGGAGAAATGCGGCCTGAATTCCTCGCGTTCCTCCGCCGTCAGGGGATAGGGGCCAACCAGCATCATGCTCTTAACGCTGTCCGCATGGGTCGCCGAAAGCTCGACGCAAACGCCGGCGCCTGTATGATGGCCCAAAGTGTGGAAATCAGCCAAACCAAGCGCCTCGATGGCCTCGTAGAGCCAAGCGGCGTATTGCTCGAACGTCGGCATTTCCTCCGGATCGAACGAGCCGCCGAAACCGGGCGTATCGAGAGCGTAAATTGGTTGGGAGAGGCTGGAATTCTCGATGATGCGGTGGTAGGAGGTGCTGGACGAGGCGGTTTGATGAAAGCAAACGATCGGCGTGCCGGAACCGCCGCGCAAAGCGTAATGGATTTGCCCCGCCGAGATATCTACATAACCCTTTTTGACTGCCATGACCGGCGCTCCTCCTCCTATTTGTTTTTTTTTTGATTCATGGCGCGAATAACTGCAAAACCATGCGCAATATCATCCTCGCTTGTTATCACCCTTTGACGAGCGCGTCGAGGCTGCGGCGATTCCAGCGCTGCACGAGATATTGCGTCGGTAGTGTTGATCGACCTAGCCTGCGATGAAAAAGCGGCTAATGTGGAATGAGAAGATTTGGCTTTATTTGAACCGAAGAGAAGGAGATTTGAATGAGTCGCAAGAATCATTCGGCCAACCAGTTTATGCCGCGCTGATGTTTTGCCGCACACTCCGCATTGTCCAAGGCGCTGGCTAATTTATCCAGTGCGCGATCGCCTATGAGCTTGACGATGCACCTGCGGTGCTCCGCTATATTTGGAACGACCGGCCGGGTGCATTATTCGTCTGATTCCCTTTGCAACCCTGAAAGCTCAAGGCAAGCTCGCACGAAATTCAAACAGCCTGTAATTCAGGTTCTTTGTAAAATGTTCCATAAGGCGGCTCCCTCATAAGCGATTAATTTATGACACCGCACTGTGGCACATTGTGATGCCCCTGCTAACTCTGCCATGGCGCAATCGGCGTCTCCCACTGAGCGTTCGTGGTTGTGCTCATCAACTTCAGAATGAGCTCGATATGGTTAAATAGCCAGGCGCCATATTCCTTGCGGAACTGGGATTCGTACCAGCCGCCGATCCAGGTGTCCTCACTCGCACCGCCTCCCTTCGGCGTGACTTTGGCCAGTTCCCAGAGATAATATTCGCCCTCGGCGGTCTGGCCGTCCTCAGCGACGGTGATGATCGGTTGGGTCATATAGTGTAGCGCCCAAGGCAGCGCCACTGTACAGGTTTCGCGCAAGCCTGCGACAACGGCGTCGCGCCCTTCCCAACGCCCAATTCCTTCGCAGCTCCACACCGCATCAGCGCTAAAGCAAGGCGCCATCAACGCTGGATCGCCATTATGGTCCGCCGCCTTGGCGTAGCGCGCGATCAATTGCTTGATTTCCTCGATGTCTTCCATGCGAGTCAGACGTTTTTCGATATCACCAGACATAATGCCCCCCTCTCAACACTGAACGGCTTGAAGTTTCTTTCCTCGATTGCGGCCATCAATGCTAGCCTGCCTCGGGCCTGATCCGCAATGAGATAATCGGTGACATTTCCCATCGCCTTCTTGTCACCCAGCGACACGAATGTTGATCGCGTGGAGGCGAATATGCGCTACATTTCGCCCCATTAATTCCATACTGAATTGGAACAAGATGCGCATGACGGAACCGGAAATAGGATTGGACGAGGCAATCTCCGCCTATCGGGACGGCAAACGCGGCGAGGCGTTAAGAATCAGCCGCGCCATCTTGGTGGGCGAACCGGAGAATGCCGGAGCGCATTATATGCTGGGCATTGCCCAGGCGGATGCGGGCGAGCCAGCCGAGGCCATACTTGCCCTGCAGCGCGCCGTTTCCTTGGCGCCGGAAAATGTCAGTTTTCACATTACGCTGGGCAATCTCTATTTGATGCTGGAGCGTGACGCGGCGGCGGCACGCGCCTTCCGCCAAGCACTTTTCGTCGCACCTGGTTCAGCCCCTGCGCACGCGAACCTGGCAACCACGCTCAAGCGCCAGGGGCGACTTGAGGAGGCGGTGACGGAATTTAGAACGGCGCTTGACCTGTTGCGCGGCTCCACCTGGTACCGCCCTTGCACAACCGGAGCCCTAACCGATCCGTCGCAGGACGAAACCTTCTGTTTCGCCTCGCGAGCCAAGCTCACGCATGATATCGAGCAGTATGAATATCTTCTGGCGCGTGATGCCCTGCCGTCCGCTTTCGAGCGTGAAATTGCAGCCCACCGCGATGTGCTCGATGAGTTGAACGAGGCTGAAGGCGGCCGCGATCCGGCGAGGCGGCGGGCGCTTTCGTCAGATCAGCAGGCGCGCCTAGCCGGTAGCTTCAACCGCCTCAATTACTTGCCGCCGGATACGAATTCGGCAACCGAGGTACTCAATCCGGCGCTTGATTATGGCAGCTTCGCACGACAATTTGGTGCCGCCGTGCCGCCGGTGATCATCGTCGATGATTTGCTCAGCGAAATGGCGCTGGCGGCGCTCTGGCGCTTTTGTCTCGAAGCAACTATCTGGTTCGACTGCAAGGAACATGGCGGCTATCTCGGCGCCTATATGAATGAAGGCTTCGACATCCCGCTATTGTTCGATCTTGCGCGCCAACTGCAGAAGCGTTTGCCGAATATTTTTGGCGGCCACAAGCTGGTTCAGATGTGGGCTTTCAAATATGGTGCCCGCAGTCCCGGCACCCGTCTCCATGCCGACAAGGCGGCGCTCAATCTCAATTTCTGGATTACGCCCGATTCCGCACTTGAAAATAAAGAATTCGGAGGCTTGCGCCTCTACGATATGGCCGCCCCGCCCCAATGGCGATTCGAAGATTATAATCTGCAGGAATCGGCGCTCCGAGCCGAGATCAAGCGGCGCGATGTTCCGTTCCGCGACATCCCCTACAAATGCAATCGCGCTGCAATTTTCGATTCGAGCTTGATCCACGAGACCATTCCGCTTCGCTTCCAGGACGGTTACGAGAACCGCCGCATCAATGTTACCA
>JAPYQV010000393.1 GCA_029937205.1 Alphaproteobacteria bacterium | reverse complement strand
CTTCCGATGATTGCTCGGCCGTGGTGAATTGACCGGCTTCGGTCGAATCGGCCATTGCCGTGGTCGAGGATTTGCCGCCGGTGATGGCCAGACTGACAGCGTCGAAATAACTCGTGCCGGCCTCGCGCTGATGACGCGTCGCGGTATAGCCGGTGCTCTCCGAATCGAACTCCGCCTGTTGCAGCTCTGAATAGGCCGCCATGCCGCGCTTGCCGTAATCGCGTGCGAGCTCGAACATGCCGTGATTGAGGCTGTGGAACCCGGCCAGAGTGACGAACTGGAACTTGTAGCCCATGGCGCCGAGTTCGCGCTGGAAGCGCGCGATTTCGGCTTCGTCGAGATTGGCGCGCCAGTTGAAGGAAGGCGAGCAATTGTAAGAGAGCAGCTTGCCCGGGAAAACCTTGTGAATTGCCTCGGCGTAGGTCTTGGCCTGTTCCAGATTGGGCCGTGAGGTTTCCATCCAGAGGAGATCCGCATGCGGTGCATAGGCGAGGCTGCGCGCGATGCAGCGTGCCATGCCCTCGTCGTCTCTGAGACGATGAAAGCCTTCCGCGGTGCGCTCGCCGGTGATGAAGGGACGGTCGCGCTCGTCGACATCGCTGGTGAGCAATTGCGCACTGTCGGCGTCGGTGCGGCACACCACCAGGGTCGACACGCCGCTCACGTCGGCGGCGAGGCGCGCCGCGCTCAGATTGCGAATGTGGGCTGCGGTCGGAATTAGCACCTTACCGCCCATATGGCCGCACTTCTTTTCGGACGCCAATTGGTCCTCAAAATGCACGCCGCCAACGCCGGCCTCGACATAGCCCTTCATGATCTCGAAGGCGTTGAGCGGACCGCCAAAACCGGCCTCCGCGTCGGCGACGATGGGCGCGAACCAATCGATATCGCCGCTCTCCCCGTTCATGCGTTCCATGTGCTGGACCTGATCGGCGCGCTGCAGGGCTTTGTTGATGCGCCGCGCCAGGGCCGGGCCGCTATCCGCCGGATAGAGGCTTTGGTCGGGGTAGGTCTGGCCGGCGCCGTTGGCGTCGGCGGCGACCTGCCAGCCGGAGAGATAGATCGCCTTCAACCCGGCGCGCACCATCTGCACCGCCTGGCCGCCGGTCATGGCGCCAAGCGCCGCCACATGGTCCTCGCCATTGACCAGTTCCCACAAACGATTGGCCGCATGTTCGGCCAACGAATGCCTGATCTCGATCGAGCCACGCAGGCGGGAGACTTTGTCGGCACTGTAATTGCGCTCAATGCCGTCAAAGCGGCCGTCGGGCGCGCTCGGGATCAGGGTGTCGAATGTGGGCTTGCTCATTGTCTTGCTCCTAGTTTCAGCCGGCTCTCGCCGCACCTTCATCGAGAAGGCTGTATGCCGGCAGTGTCAAAAATTCTTCGAAATCTTCGGCCGTGGATAAATTCGCAAACAGGGCGATGGCTTCTTCAAACCGGCCACCTGTGTAACGTTCTTCCCCGAGCTCGTGCTGCAGCCCGGCGGTTTCCTCGCTCAAGGTTTGGTCAAACAGGGCGCGGTCGATCACCCGGCCATCGTCGAGCTGGGCGCCATGTTTCAGCCATTGCCACACCTGGGCGCGGCTGATTTCGGCGGTCGCCGCATCTTCCATCAAATTGTAAAGCGGCACGCAGCCCTGCCCGCGCAGCCAGGATTCGATATATTGGATGCCGACGCTGATATTGCCTCGGAATCCCGCTTCGGTGATCTTGCCGGTCGGGACCTCCAGCAAATCGCTTTCGGTCACCACCAGATTGCCGTGCAAACGGTCGAGCTGATTGGCCCCCGGCATAAGGCGGTCGAAGACTTCCATCGCCACCAGTACCTGGCCGGGATGGGCAACCCATGTGCCGTCATGACCATCACCGGCCTCGCGCTCCTTGTCGCCGCGCACTTTGGCGGTGGCGGCATCGTTGGCTTCCGCGTCTCCCTTGATCGGGATTTGCGCCGCCATGCCGCCCATGGCGTGGGCGCCGCGGCGGTGGCAGGTTTGAATCAAGAGGCGGCTATAGGCGCGCATCAGGGGCTGGGTCATGCCGACATCGCCGCGATCCGGCAGCACCATGTCGGCGCGGTTACGGAATTTCTTGATAACGCTGAAGATGTAATCCCAGCGCCCGCAATTGAGGCCGACGATATGCTCGCGCAGCTCATAGAGGATTTCGTCCATCTCGAAGGCGGCGGTTATCGTCTCGATCAGGACGGTTACCTTGATCGTGCCGGACGGTACGCCAAGTGCCTGTTGGGCGTGCAGGAAAACTTCGTTCCACAGGCGCGCCTCTAAATGGTTCTCCAATTTCGGCAGGTAGAAATAGGAGCCAGAGCCGCGCGCCAGTAATTCCTTGGCGTTGTGGAAGAAGTAGAGGCCAAAATCGACCAGCGCCGCCGAAGCGGGCTTGCCATCGACCAGGATGTGGCCCTCTTCCAAATGCCAGCCGCGCGGGCGCACCAGCAACGTCGCGATGTTATCGCCGAGCGCGTAATCCTTGCCCGATTTGGGGTCGGTAAAAGCAATCTCGCGCCGCACCGCATCGCGTAGATTAACCTGGCCGCTGATCATCAACTGCCAGGTTGGCGCGGCGGAATCCTCAAAATCAGCCATGAACATGCGGGCGCCGCAATTGAGCGCGTTGATGACCATTTTGCGCTCCACCGGGCCGGTGATTTCGACGCGGCGGTCCTGCAAATCGGCGGGTGTGCTGGCGACTTTCCAATCACCGGCGCGCACATCCTTGGTCTCCGGCAGAAAGCGCGGGTTCTCGCCATCATCGATGCGCTTTTGGAATTCGGCGCGGGCGGCGATCAGGCGTTTGCGCTCCGCACCGAAGCGGCGCTCCAGCGAGGCGATGAAATGCAGCGCGTCGGCAGAGAGGATCTCCTCAAAGCCCGGCGCCATCTCGCCCGTGATCTCTATGCCCGCGTTAAGTTCCATTTCGTTCCCGTTCGTTCCATCGCTCTGCGGCATCGTCGATTTCCTTTCTTATGCCGCGCTGCAACAAAGCAAACACTCTGCCGATGCAGCGCAATTGTCTATAACTTGTTGATATTAATAAGGTATTTATGTATGAATTAGTATGTTATCAAAAGTAATTTTGTAAATCTTGTAAATTTTTCTGCGCTGCGGAATAATGCTGTGCGAGACCAACGGACAGGTTCAAGGAGGCGGCAATGGCGGAGCGCAAAGTGATGGTCGGGCCGCGCGTGCGGCGAATGCGATTGGAGCGCGGCCTCACGCAGAAGCAAATGGCCGAAGAGCTTGGCATATCAACCAGTTACTTAAATTTAATTGAACGCAATCAGCGCCCGGTCACGGTCCAATTGCTGCTCAAACTGGGGCAATCCTACGACATCGATCTGCAACGCTTTGCCGTCGATGACGAGGCCCGCGTCGCAGCGCTGCTGAAAGAAGTGTTTGGCGACCCACTGTTCGCGCGCAGCGGCGTGACTCACCAGG
>JAPYQV010000392.1 GCA_029937205.1 Alphaproteobacteria bacterium | reverse complement strand
GCGCTGACCGGCGTCGGCATGGCGCTGCTTTATCCCACCCTGATCGCGGCGGTGGGCGATATCTCGCATCCCAATTGGGGCGGTTCCAGCCTCGGCGGCTACCGCTTCTGGCGCGACACCGGCTATGGCATCGGCGCCCTGCTGATCGGCATCATCGCCGACGCCACGGGCACCATGTCGGCCGGCTTCTGGTTCGTCGCCGGCGCCATGGCGCTGTCCGGCCTGTGGGTGTTGATCGCCGCCGAGGAAACCCACCCGCGCCTCAACCCAGCGCCCGAGCCGGACCGGCCCGAGCTTGATCAGAAGGAATTATGAAACCATGGCTGACAAACAATATTCCGAAATTGAGGTCGCAGAGCTGAAGCGCCAGCTCGAAGGTGGCAATGAAATCCTCATCATTGATGTGCGCAACGGCGACGAATTCAGCGGCGAAAAGGGTCATATCCCGGGCGCGCGCAATGTCCCCTTCGCCGATATGCCGGTCGCTCTCGAACCCATCGCCGACGCCATGGACAAGCCAATCGCCGTCAATTGCGGTTCGACGGGACGCTCGGAACGCGCCGCCGACCTCATGACCGAGGCCGGATTCCGCCACGTCTTCGTCATCCAAGGCGGCCTCGCCGCCTGGCGCGAAGCGGGATTCGAAGTGGCCTAAGGTCGCTTGGCGGAAGCCAGGAAATACTCTTCCAAATGGCACCACCAACCGGAATGCGGCTAGCATTCCGGCAAGCGAGACTTCGCGCCCGAGTTAATACGAGGTAGCCAAGGGAGCGGATGCGACCGCCCGGCGTTTGAGGGCTCAAACAAAAAGAGCGCTTCGCGCTTGGCTCACCCCTTCTCCCCATCCCCTCTTCCCCGCTGGGGAAGAAGGGCTTGTTACCGGATTTACAATTTACACGTTTGCTCTTGCCACCATGGCGTTCAGCAGCACGTCGCAGCCGGCGGCGAGATCGCTCGGCGTGGCTTCTTCGATCTCGTTGTGGCTGATGCCGTCTTCGCACGGGATGAAGATCATCGCCGTTGGTGCGATGCGCGAGACATAGACGGCATCATGGCCGGCGCCAGAGGTGATCGGGCGGTTGGCCAAGCCGAGCGCATTGGCCGCGTCCTGCACGGCGGCGACGCAGGCTTCGTCGAAGATGACCGGCTCGGAATACCAGATGCGCTTGAAATCGAGGGTGAGGCCGAGATCGCCGGCGATCTTCTCGCAAGCCGCCTGGTATTCGTTTTCCATGCCATCCAGGATCGTTGCATCGGGGTGGCGGATATCGGCGCGGAAGAACACATGGCCGGGAATGACATTGGTCGAATTGGGGCTCACTTCCAGGAAGCCGATGGTGGTGCGGCCGTCCGGCATGGCGGCCTCGCCGATGCGGTGCGCCTCTGTAACCATGCGCGCAACCCCGACCAGTGCATCCTTGCGCCGCTCCATGGGCGTCGTTCCGGCGTGGGATTCCATGCCCGTCACGTTGATCTCGAACCAGCGGATGCCTTGCACGCCCTGCACCACGCCGATGGTTTTTTCCTCGGCCTCGAGGATCGGGCCCTGTTCGATATGGGTCTCAAAAAAGGCGCCAAGCGGGCGCGGCGCGCATTTGAGATCGCCATCATAGCCGATGCGCTTAAGCTCAGCCCCAAGGGAATTGCCTTCGCGGTCCTCGCCGGCAAGGCCTACTTCGAGACTGAACTCGCCGCAAAAAACGCCCGAGCCGATCATCGCCGGGGCAAAGCGCGAGCCCTCCTCGTTGGTCCAAGCGGAGATTTCAATCGGCGCGTTGGTCTCATAGTCGAGATCGTTCAGGGTGCGCACCACTTCGAGCCCGGCGAGGACGCCATAAATGCCGTCATATTTGCCGCCGGTGGGCTGGCTGTCGATATGGCTGCCGGTGCAGATGGGCGGCAGCGAATTATCCTTGCCGGGGCGCTGGGCAAAAATATTGCCCATCTCATCGACGCGCACCGTACAGCCC
Organism: Alphaproteobacteria bacterium; assembly: GCA_029937205.1. Lineage (GTDB taxonomy): Bacteria > Pseudomonadota > Alphaproteobacteria > UBA828 > UBA828 > PTKB01. The sequence goes on along the minus strand of JAPYQV010000392.1, from coordinate 1,493 downwards.
GCCGCTTCGCACCATTGGACGTAGAGATCGCGCGCCGCCTTGTCTTCGTCGGTCAACGCCAGGCGGCACACGCCACCCTTTTCCGTAGCGCCGATCTTGGCCATTTCCATCAGGCTGTCCCACAGACGGTCGCCGTTTACTTTCATGTTCTGCACGGTATCTCTCCCACGTGAATTTGTTACATGACCCTTGGCCCATATGGCCGCCCGCTGTCAAGATGAAGCGGCATGAAACAAAGGCACAAAAACAATGAGAGGGTCGCTGCGCAGGCGATACTTCCGGACGTTTTGGCACCCGGGCTCGATATTGTGTTCTGTGGCTCGGCGGCGGGCACGGCCTCGGCGGTCGCGAGCGCTTATTATGCCGGGCCGGGAAACCGCTTCTGGCCGATGCTGCATGAGATCGGCCTGACACCGCGTCAATTGCCACCGCACGCGTTTAAAGAGGTACTTCAATATGGCATTGGCCTCACGGATTTGAGCAAGTTTCAATCCGGCGCCGATAGCGCGCTCGATGCGGTCGGCGACGATACGGCTGCTCTTGCCGGGAAAATCGCGCGTTACGCACCCAGCGTGCTCGCCTTCAACGGCAAGCGCGCCGCTGCTGTGTTTTTGCGCGAGGTGCTGGCCGGCACCATCGAGGATTACGGCCTGCAGCCACAAAAGCTCGGCAAGACGGCGATCTTCATCCTGCCCTCGACCTCGGGCGCGGCGCGGCGCTGGTGGGATGCGGCGCCGTGGCAGGCGCTCGGCGACTTTTAAGCCCGGCGTGCGGCGTGGGTGTAGGTCTCGGGCCGGCGGTCGCGGAAGAACTGCCATTGGTCGCGCACCTCGCGGATCATCTCGAAATTGAGGTCGGAGACCACCAACGCATCCCTATCGTCCGGGCCCTGGTTGAGCACATTGCCGCGCGGATCGGTGAAATAGCTTGAGCCGTAAAATTGGTGGTTGCCGATCGCCGCCTCGACACCGACCCGGTTATTGGCACCAATGAAGATGCCGTTGGCAATCGCCGCACCGGGCTGCTCCAGGGTCCAGATATGATCGCTCAATCCGCGGAACGTGGCCGACGGATTAAACACCAGCTCCACCCCACCCAGGGCGAGCTCGCGCCAGCCTTCCGGGAAGTGGCGGTCATAGCAGATATAGACGCCGACCTTGCCGACCGCCGTCTCGAACACGGGAAAGCCGAGATTGCCATCGGCAAAATAATGTTTTTCGTCGAATTTACCGACCTTGGGGATGTGGATTTTGCGGAACTTTCCGAGATAGCGCCCATCCGCATCGATCACGGCAGCGGTGTTGTAGAGCTTGCCGTCCTCGCCAAGTTCATAGATCGGCGAGACGATCACCATATTCAGGCGCTTGGCCGTCTCCATCATCAGTTGGGTGGTCGGCCCTTCGGGGATGACCTCGGCGGTGCAGAACCAGCGCTCATCTATCTCGGCCGGGAAGTAGGGCATGGTCCACACTTCCTGCAGGCGAATTACCTGA
>JAPYQV010000391.1 GCA_029937205.1 Alphaproteobacteria bacterium | reverse complement strand
GAACTCAACGATGCCAATGCACGGGTGGCGAATTTTCAAGGCGCAAATCTTACCGACGCGCTGTTGGGTGAGACCAATCTCTGGGGCGCGAACCTCAAGGTCGCACGCTTGACCGGCGCCTTTCTGGCCCGGGCCAACATGGCGCAGGCCGATTTACCCGGCGCGCAATGTAGCGGCGCCAATTTTACCGAGACAAATTTGTGGGGCGCGGTATTGCGCCTGACGAACCTCGCTGACGCCAATATGGGCAAGGTGCAGTTGGGCCTGGCCAAAATGGAGCAGGCGGTGCTCGACGGCGCCAATTTACGCGAGGCGGATTTGACCGGCGCCAATCTCCGCGGCGCCAGCCTGATCGGCGCGGATTTTACCGGCGCGATACTGCGCGACGCGCGCTTTCGCGAAGCCAATCTGAGCCGGACGGATTTCCGGGGTGCCGATCTCAAGCAAGCTTTCTTCAATGACGCCACATTTGACGATACCATCATGCCCGACGGCACCATCGAAGCCGGGCCGGTGCACGAATGGACGCCTGAAACCGATTAACTCCTTACACGGCGGTAAAAATTGACCAGCATGGGCTGCTCGAAAACATAGCCGTCCGGCGTTTTCGCAGCTTCAAAATTCTTCCGCACTTCAGGTTGGTCGATCAATTCGCGCGCAATCGGGTTGTAGGAGAGCGACGAGAATTTATTCAGCATGGCGTCGAAGTTATCGTGTTTTGGGCGCTGCATATAGACATAGTGCGCCGCCTCTTCGAACAACGGCGCGGCGGCGCGCATCAGCGCCTGTTGCGCCAGGGTACGCACTTCGAACTCGTCATTGAAGGGCCGCATCAGGGCGAAGTGGCTGCCGTCCAGGCCGGGCTCGGCAACGTATAGAAAACCATTCCGTTTGAGCACCCGTGCCGCTTCGGTGAGGGCCGCGTCCATCAACGCGCGCGGCACATGATGGAGCGAGCGGAAGAACAGCACGCCATCGACGCTAGCGTCCTCGGCCGGGAGCGCTTGGGCGCCGGCTTCGACAAATTTGACACCGGCGGTGGCAGAGGCACTGCGGTTTTTCTCCGCCTGGGCGGCATCCGGCTCGACGGCAAGCACGTCCGCGCCGCGTTCCGCCAAGCGCCGCGCCGTATCGCCTGCCGCACAGCCTGCCTCGATTAACTTCTTTCCGGCGATTGGCACGATCTTTTCAAGCGCGTCCAAATCGCCGAGCTCGCCAAGTTCCGTTCTCATATCCACCGCATATCCACCGCATATCCAATGCAAATATCCCTTAAGGGCCGGCCGGCAGATTTACGACTCCCCGGAACGGCGTCAAGTGTGATACCGACCCGGTAACAATAAATTCACGACACAAGCGCGCCTGAATGGTGCAGAATGGGGCCACCAGGTGCGGCGAGATGGCTGAAGATAAAACAAACCAGGGATCCCTCGCGGGCCTACTCAATAAATACCGTTATTTAGGTGTGATGATCGCCCTAATCGGCGGCGCTGCGCTTGTCCTGGTTATTTTCAAAGACATTATTTTCGGTGACGGCGGCGGCGAATCGACGCTTGGCACCAACTCCTTCATCGCCATCGCGGCCGTCGGGATATTGATCATCTTCGCCATCGTCGTCGATGCCCGGTCCAAAAACCGAGCGCTGACGGAACGCGCCGAAAAACTGGGCGAAATGGCCAAGCGCATGTACACCACGGTGGAGGAGTTGAACGCGGCCAATGAGGAACTGGCGCGTGCCCATTTGCAGGCCGATTTCGCCAGCCAGGCAAAATCGAGTTTCATCACCAATTTGGGCGATGAAATCGAATCGCCGATCAAAGCGATACTGGGCGATGTCCTCAATCTCCAGCGCAAACAGGACCTCAGCGACGTACAGCTCCAGGCGGTCAACAGCATCGCGCTCAACGGCGAGAAATTATCGGCCGTCATTGCCGATATTGTGGAAATCTCGCGAATCGAAGCGGGGGATGTCGAGTTCGCGTCGACCGATTTTGATCTCAGCGAACTGATGGCTGGGCTCGGCCGGGATGGGGAAGCGAGGTTTGATCGTCCCGACGCGGCTTACGGCGCGGTGAATGGCGATCCCCGGCTGTTACGCGATGTGCTGGAATTTTTGCTCAACAATGCCGCGGATGCCAACAAAGAGGGCGCGGTTCAGTTCTCCTTGACGCGGCAGGGAGAGAATGAATACGCCTTTGCCGTCGGTGATGAGGGCCCCGGCCTCTCGCCGGACGCGCTGACGCACTTGTTTGAGCCATTTTACCAACCCAAAGGCGAGCGTGCCAAAGGCGTTGTCGGTCTTCGCTTCGCCATTGCCGATAAAAAGGTCACGATCATGGGCGGCGAATTGATGTGCGAATCCGAGCCCGGAAATGGGTGCCGCTTTTCCTTTGCCGTCAGTCTCCCCGCCGCCGCTGGAAATCAGGCTGCCAATGGCTGATACGGGAATTTAACCTCACAAAAAGACCCGGAGAGACATGCCAAAGTTTGCCGCAAATCTCAGTTTTCTTTTCCAAGACCTTGATTTTCTGGAGCGCTTCGCCGCTTCCGCCGAATGCGGCTTTCAAGCGGTGGAATACCTTTTCCCCTACGATTACGCGCCCGAAAAAATAAAAGACGCGTTGGTGGCGCACGGCCTCACGCAGGCGCTGTTCAATTTGCCGCCCGGCGATTGGGACGCGGGCGAGCGCGGTTTGGCAGGGCTACCGGGCCGCGAAGCGGAATTCCGCGAAGCGGTGGTTCAGGCGGGAGACTATGCCGAAGCGCTTGGCTGTGCGCAGGTCCATGCCATGGCGGGCCTCGTGCCGGAAGGCGCCGATCCGGCGCCCTATGAGGAAATCTACATCGCCAATCTCCGCTACGCGGCGGATTATTTTGCCGCGCGTGGCGTTCGTACCCTGATCGAGCCGCTCAACAGCTTCGACATGCCGAACTATCTACTCAACGGCACCAAGCAGGCGCGGCGTATCATCGAGGCGGTGGGTAGCGATAATCTCTATCTGCAATATGACGTTTATCACTTGCAGATCATGGAAGGAAATCTCGCGCACAGCTTCGAGCGCGACCTCGATATCATCAGCCATGTGCAGATCGCCGGCGTGCCGGGGCGCTTTGAACCGGTCGTGGGTGAGATCAACTATCCCTATCTCTTCGCCCTTTTTGACCGGCTCGGCTATGACGGCTGGGTCGGCTGCGAATACCGGCCCGAAGGCGAAACGCGCGCCGGCCTTGGCTGGGCACGCGATTACGGTATCGGCGCCGGGTAGTCGCCCGGATCAATCCTTCTTGCGATCGCCGGCCCGGGGAATGGTCGAGCGGCGTCGCGGCGGCGTGTCAGGGCGCGGCTGCGTTTTTATCCATGGCCCTTTTATTTCGGGACCCCAAGGCCCGGGCTGGTCCGGCTCCGGCTCCGGCTCCGGTAGATCAGAGTTATCGACAACCAGACCGGGCGGCGCGGTTTGGCTC
>JAPYQV010000390.1 GCA_029937205.1 Alphaproteobacteria bacterium | reverse complement strand
GTACCGGATAGCGCGTCTCGGAAAACTCCGCCGGCAGATTGCGCGAATTGGGCACGATATGCACCACATCGCTGCCATCGGCCCAGGGCCGCCCCGGCCCACCGCCGCCGAGCACTTCGCGGAAGAGATAAAAATCCTTCTGCGTCTGGCCACCATGCAGGCCCCAAATGCGAATGGTCTCGTGATCCGCCGGCATGCGTCCGCCGGTCGCCTTGGACAGGCAGGCGGCAAACACGCCGAGCGAGCGCAACAGGATGAAAAAGCGTAACCCTGTGGGTTTGCCGAAGGTCGGCGTGACCAGCGTGCCCTTGCCGGGGAACTTGACCTCAATGACGTCGAGCACGCCTTCGTTCATGTCGATCTCGGCGGCACGCTCGGGCGTCTCGGCGAGCGAGCGCAGCACCGGCGCCACCCATTTCCGGAAAAACTTCCCGTCGCTATAGTCGATCGGCCAATTAATCGGCCCCTTGGCTTCCGGGTCGGTGCCGGTGAAATCGAGCACGATCTTGTCCGCCGTCTTAGTCATGGTGAGGCGAAGCGCATGCAGTTTCGGCGCGTCAACGCCGTCGCACTCGATATAATCCTCCCAGTGATAAACGCCGTCGGCGATCTTGGGCAGCAGTTCCTCGCGGATGGTGCGGGTGCAATTGGCGATGATGGCATCGAAGGCGGCTTCGAGATTATCGACGCCGTAGCGCTCGGCCATGGCGATAATCCGCCCGGCGCCCAGTTGCGCCGCGCCGATCTCGGCATCGACATCGCCGCGCAGATGTTCCGAGAGGCGCGAATTACGCTGGACAATCTTTAGCACCGCCTCGTTGAGCACGCCGCGTTCACACAGTTTGATCGGCGGGATGACCAGACCCTCGGCCCACATATCGGTGGCATTGACCGGCAGGCTACCCGGTACCGAGCCGCCGACATCGTCATGATGGCCGAACACCTGGCTGAAACCGATCAGGCGCTCGTCGTAAAAAATCGGCACCGTGGTGCAGAGATCGGGGACATGGCCGATGCCGCCCGAGCTGTTGTAGGGGTCGTTCCAGAAAAACACATCGCCGGGATGAATATCGTCGGCGCCGAAATACTCAAACACCGGCTCGACCAGGGCGGAATAGGAGCGCCCGGTTAATTTGCGCCCCTTGGCGTCAAACAGCGCAACACGGTAATCATGCTGATCGCGGATCATCGGCGATCGTGAGGTACGCTCCACTGCCGCTTCGATCTCAAGCTCGGCCGAACGCACGGTGCCGACGATCACTTCCAATTCTACCGGGCCGATGGCAGGGCGTGACTGTTGTTCGCTCATGTCAGCTTCTCCAGCTTGAGATTGCCATGTCCATCGGCGCCAACCCGCCAGCCGTCCGGCACCACCACAGTGGAACCATATTCCTCAATGATCAACGGGCCGTTCAGCACATGGCCGGGCGACAAAGTCTCGCGCCGGAATATATCGCATTCGGCCCAGCCCTGGCCACGCCAATAGACCTGGCGCTGGGCGGAAGGCACCGGCTCCGTGCCGTCATGATCCAGCTCGGCAACGCTCGGGCGATGTATGCGGCCGATCGCCTGGATGCGCAAATTCACCAGCTCCACATCCTGCGTGTCTTCATAGGCGAAACCAAATGTCTGCATATGGACGCGGTGAAATTCCGACCAAATATGATTCACAGCCGCCTCGCCAATCAACTCTGCCGGCACCGTCACTGGCACTTCGTGCCCTTCGCCGACATACCGCACATCGGCCGAACGGGCGACCTGGATGGCATCATCGGCGACCCCTTCGGCGGCGATTTCGCGCCGGCCCTGAGCCGCCAACGCATCCCACGCCGCCTCGATCTCGGCGCTGTCGGCGCTCGATTGCTGGCGCACCAGGGTGCGGATGTAATCGCGCTTGATGTCCGATACATGGAGACCGAAAGCCGAGAGATTGCCCGGATTGGGCGGCGACAAAACCGTTCGGATATTGAGGAAATCCGCCACATCGGCGGCGAACAGGCCACCGGCGCCACCGAACGCCACCAAGGCATAAAGACCGGGCTCGCGCCCTTTCATGACCGAGACCTGACGGATGCCGTTGACCTGGTTGGCGGCGGCGATTTCCATCACGCCGGCGGCGGCTTCTTCGGCCGACATATCGAAGCGCGCGCCGAGTTTGCCATAGGCCATCCTGGCCGCATCCGCATCGAGTGCAATTTCGCCGCCGACCAATGCGTGCGGCAGGCGCCCGAGCACCAGCGCGGCATCCGTCACTGTCGGCTTGGCGCCACCGCGGCTATAACAAATCGGGCCGGGCTCGGCGCCGGCGCTTTCAGGCCCCACTTTAAGCGCGCCGTAATCATCGACCCAGGCAATCGAGCCGCCACCGCTGGCGACGGTGGCGATATCGAGCATCGGTGTCTTGACCGGATAATTCTCGACCAGGGAATTGCTCGTCAATTGCGGCTCGAGATTCTCCACCAGCGAGACATCGGTGGAGGTGCCGCCGACATCGAGGGTCAGAATATCGTTGAAACCGGCCAGGCCCGACATAAACGCCGCGCCGAGCACCCCGGCGGCGGGGCCGGAGAGCAGCATCGTCACCGGCCTGTCGCCGGCCGCACGGTTGCTCACCACACCGCCATTGGACTGCATGATGAGGAACGGAATCTCGCCCGCTTCGCGCTGAATTTCCGCCGCCGCATGGTTGAGGTAGGTCTTGCAGTAGGGCTTCACCATGACATCGATCAGCGTCGTCATGGCGCGCTCATATTCGCGGTATTCCGGCAGCACGGTGGAGGACAGGGAAACGAAAAGCTGCGGGAAATGCTCAGCGATGATTTCGCCGACGCGTTTCTCGTGCGCCGCATCCGCATAGGAATGGATCAAACACACAGCAAGACGCGTCACGCCGTCGGCAACCAATTGCTCGACCGCCGTCACCACACCCGCTTCATCGAGCGGCGTTAATTCATTGCCCTCGAAATCGAGCCGTCCCGCGACCTCGCGCACCAGATGCAGCGGCACCAGGCGCGGCGGCTTGACCCAAAAGAATGAATTGCCGTAGCCATCCGGCACCGACTGGCGGGCGATTTCGATAATGTGGCGGAAGCCGTCAGTGACGAGCAGGCCGAGGCCTTCGAATTTGTGTTCCAACACGGCATTGGTGGCGGTGGTTGAGCCGTGCAGCACGTGGCTGACATCAGCCGGCCCACCGCCTGCCGCCTCGGCCGCCTTGCGCAAACCGGTTAGCAAACCAACGCTTGGATCGGACGGCGTGCTCGGGGTTTTGATGGCGTACTGGGCACCGGTCGCCTCGTTGATCGCCACCACATCGGTGAACGTGCCGCCCGTATCGATCGCTATTCGAAAATTCATGCCGGGTCCGCCAATCAATATCCGTTATGTGGATACTATATTCAAAAAACAATATTTACACAAGTGCCGAACTGATCCTCCCCCAATGAGTTGGTCCAACCTTATAGTTAGTCGAGGAGGATCAA
>JAPYQV010000389.1 GCA_029937205.1 Alphaproteobacteria bacterium | reverse complement strand
GTCGCTGTCGGCCACAGTGCCCGCCGTTCGCGCCGAGACGATGATGCTGTCGGCGCTGGCGGCGTGAAACACCACGCTCTTGTGGCCGTTCAGCACATAGCCGTCCTCGCCCGCCACCGCTGTCGTCGCGACGGTGGCGAGATCGTAGCGCGCGCGCGGTTCGGCGAAGGCGAAAGCGAGCAGCAGTTTGCCACTGCCGAGGACCGGCAGGTGGGTCGATTTTTGCGCCTCGCTGGCCGCCAACTGAAGGGCGCTGCCGCCCATCACGACGCTTGAGAGATAGGGCTCGACCACCACGGCACGGCCGAAGCCCTCCATCAGCACTGCCGTATCGAGCGCTGTGCCGCCGAGACCGCCATGCGCTTCGTCGAGGCTGAGACCAAGCCAGCCGAGCGCCGCAAAATTTGCCCAATGGGCGCGGCTGAAGCCGTCTTCGCCGGCCACCAGGGCGCGCCGCTTATCGGCGTCATACTCCTTGGCGACGAAGCTCTCGACGCTTTCGCGGAACAGCAATTGTTCGTCGCTGAGAGAAAAATCCATTACAGACCCAGCACCATTTTGGCGATGATGTTCTTTTGGATTTCGTTGGTGCCGCCGTAAATCGACGCCTTGCGGAAATTGAAATAATGCGGCGCTACCGTGGCGGCATATGCGGGGCCGACGGGCGGCTCGTTGCAGCCCGCTTCTTGCGCCTCGGCAATGTAGGGATTGGCGTAATAGCCGACGGCCTCCAAGGCGAGCTCGCTCAGGCGTTGTTGTATTTCGGTGCCGCGGATCTTCAGGATCGAAGCCTCGGCGCCCGGCGTCCGGCCGGCGGATTCGTCGGCGACGATTTTTAGCACCAGGGATTCGAGCGCCAGGATGTCGATTTCGAGATCGGCAATCTTATCGCTGAAGGCGCCGTCCTCGGCCAGGCTGCCGGCGCTTGCCGCTTCCGCCGCCGCAATATTCTTGAGCTGCCGCAGCTCCTGTTTCGAGCGGCCGATGGCGGCGATGCCGGTGCGCTCATGGCCGAGCAGGAACTTGGCGTAGGTCCAGCCCTTGTTTTCCTCGCCGACGCGATTGGCTTGCGGCACGCGCACATCGTCGAAGAACACGTCGTTGATCTCCGCGCCGCCATCCAGGGTGCGGATCGGCCGGACCGTGATGCCCGGAGAGTGCATGTCGATGAGCAGGAAAGAAATACCGGTTTGCGGTTTGCCGTCGCTCGACGTGCGCACCAGGCAGAATATCATATCGGCGTGCTGGGCCAGCGTGGTCCAGGTCTTGGTGCCGCTGACAATATAATCCGTGCCGTCCGGCACCGCCTTGGTGATGAGCGAGGCGAGGTCGGAGCCGGCGCCAGGCTCGGAATAGCCCTGGCACCACCAATCCTCACAGCTCAGGATACGCGGCAGGAAATGTTCTTTCTGTGCTGCATCGCCGAACGCCATAATTACCGGTGCCACCATGGAAAGGCCGAACGGCATCAGGCGCGGTGCGTCGGCGCGGGCCAGTTCCTCCTCGAACAAATGGCGTTGCAGTGGCGTCCAGTCGGTGCCGCCGAATTCCACCGGCCAGGCCGGCGCGGCCCAGCCCTTGTCGTAGAGGATCTTGTGCCAGCGCACATAATCGTCTTTTTCAAGTTGCTGGCCGAGCTCGCCTTTGGATTTGATATCGCCCGGCAACGCGCCCGAGATGAAGTCCCGCACTTCGCTTTGAAACGCCGCATCAGCACGGCTTAAATTGAGCTCCATGGTCACATGTCCCCGAAACCCTTGCCCGCCGCCGCAAGCTCGGCCAGCAGTGGCGCCGGCTTCAGCCATTCGCCGTGCTGGTCATAAAGCGCGCTCATGACGTCGTAGATTTCCTTCAGGCCGACCGTGTCGGCGTAATACATCGGCCCGCCGCGCTGGCGCGGGAAGCCGTAGCCGTAAATCCACACCGTATCGATATCGCCGGGACGCTGGGCGATGCCTTCGGAGAGGATTTTTGCGCCTTCATTGATCAGCGGATACATGCAGCGCTGAATGACCTCCGCTTCGTCGATGGCCCGGCGCTGGTAACCGAGTTCTCCCGAAACGGCAATAATGAGCTTTTCGATCTCAGGATCGGGGATCGGCACGCGGCTGCCTTTTTCGTAATTGTACCAGCCGGCCGAGGTCTTCTGGCCGAAGCGCCCCATCTCGCAGATACGATCGGCGATCGGCGAATAGCGCAGATTGGTCGGGCGCGTCGCGGCGCGCGCCTGGCGCACCAGCCAGCCGACATCGAGCCCGGCCAGATCGCCCATGGCGAAGGGTCCCATGGGGAAGCCGAAATCATAAATCGCCTTGTCGACCTGTTGCGGCAACGCGCCCTCTTCAAGTAGGAAATTGGACTGGCGCGAATAGGCGTAGAGCATGCGGTTGCCGACGAAGCCGTCGCAGACGCCAACCAGAACGCCGACTTTGCCGAGCTTTTTCGCCAGCGCCATGGTGCTGGCGATGGTCTCGTCCGAGGTTTTGGCGCCGCGTACATTTTCCTGCAGGCGCATGACATTGGCCGGGCTGAAAAAATGCGTGCCGATGACTTTCTCGGGCCGCGCCGTTGCCGACGCGATTTCGTTGACATCCAGGGTCGAGGTGTTGGTGGCAAGAATTGTCGCCGGCGGGCAGGCGGCATCGAGCTTGGCGAAGACGTCCTTCTTGGCGTCCATCTTCTCGAAAATGGCTTCGATCGCTATATCGGGCTCGCCGAGTTGCGCGAAATCCGTCACGCCGGATATCAGTGCCATGCAGCTGTCCATTTTATCTTGGGCAATGCGGCCCTTGGCGACGCTGGCGGCGTAATTGCCACGGATGACCCCCAAGCCCTTTTGCAGGGCGCTGTCCTCAGCCTCCAACACCACCACCGGAATGCCGGCATTGGCGAAATTCATGGCGATACCGCCGCCCATGGTGCCGCAGCCGATCACCGCCGCGCGGCGGATTTCCTGGACCGCCGTGTCTTTGGCCAGGCCGTCCACTTTGGCGCCGCCGCGCTCGACGAAGAAGGCATGCCGAAGCGCCTCGGATTGGGACGAGACGACGAGCTTTTTAAAGGTTTCGCGCTCGAACTGGAGGCCGCCGTCGAAATCCTCGCCAAGCGACGCTTCGACACATTCCACCGCCGCATAGGGCGCATCCAGGCCGCGCGCGCGGCGCGCCATGGTCTTGCGGTAAACTTCGAACAGGTTCGGGTTGGCGCGCGCCTCGCCCATTTTATCGTCGCGCCCACGGGTCGGGCGGAGGGCCGCTCCGCCATCCGGCAGTCGCCGGCAAAAATCCACCGCCGCCGCAACCAAATCGCCTTCCGCCAGTTCGTCGACCAGGCCAAGTGTCAGGCCTTTTTCCGCTTTGATCGGCTTGCCGGTGACGATCATATCGAGCGCCGGCGCCGCGCCGATGACGCGCGGCAGGCGCTGGGTGCCGCCGGCGCCCGGGATAATGCCGAGGCTCACTTCCGGCAAACCCAGATTGGTGCCTGG
>JAPYQV010000388.1 GCA_029937205.1 Alphaproteobacteria bacterium | reverse complement strand
CCGCTGTGTTGGCGGCTGAGCCGGCCATCGAATTGCTGCTCATCGGCTGCGGCATTCGGGTTGAGCGCATTCCCAAGGATGTCCGCGATGCGCTTCGGGCCGGTGCCATCATCGTCGACGGCATGGAAAGCGGTGCCGCGTGTCGCACCTACAACGTCTTGATGGCCGAGGAGCGCCGAGTCGCCGCGGCTTTAATCGCGATCGAATAACGGGTCTTGACGATTACGCACGCTGCAGATTGCGACCGGCATTCTGGTAAGCGCGACTGCGCGCCCGAGTTAATACGAGGTAGCCAAGGGAGCGGATGCGACCGCCCGGCGTCTGAGGGATCAAACCAAAAGAGAGGTAAGCCAGGGGAGCGGATGCGACCGCCCGGCGCTTGAGGGAACAAACAAAAAAAACCGAGCCCCCGGCGAGGGGACCCGGCTTTTTGTTCGTCGCTCTCGGATCAATAGATATTTTGCGCCGAAACCATGGCGTAAAGCATCGGGATCGAGAGCATGGTATTGGTGCGTGAGAACAGCATCGCCGTTCGCGCCGCTTTCTTCTTGGCGTCGGCATCTACCTCGACCATACCGAGCGCCTTCTTTTGATTGGGCCAGATGACGCCCCAAACATTGAAGGCCATGATGATGCCCATCCACATGCCGATACCGAGGGCGCAATGCTTCAGGACAAAAGCGTCGTCCGCCGCACCGACGATACCAAGGGTCATGGCATCCAGGATGTAGCCCTGCCAACCGGCCAGGACCAACCCGGTCACCAACGTGGCGAGCGCCGCCCAGCGGAACCACCACAGCGCCGCCGGTGCGATTACCTTGCCGATGGCCGGTTTTTGATCGTCCGGAATTTTCGACATGTTGGGGATCTGTACAAAATTGAAATACCACAACAGGCCGATCCACATGACGCCGCTCAGCACATGCAGATAGCGGATCATAAACAGGCCCCAGACTTCGTCGAATAAATTCATATCCATGATGCGTTCCTCTCTTTCATCACGCTAATGCAGCGAGGACGGCAACCATGATGACGGTGAGGATTATCCCCATCACCACAGTGCTGGATAATTTTTCAAGCGGGTTACTCATTGCACCTTTCCCCCCTTTTGTTGTCGTGCTCGACGAAAAGCATAGTGCATTGCTTAGGTGTTTCAATTGCTTTGCCGCGAAATTATCCCGAGGCCGGGTGCAGCTCGGGCGTCAGCCGACGCGGCGGGTGAGGGCGAGGCGGGCGGCGCGCTGGCCGGAAAGCACCGCGCCCTCGATCGTTGCCGGCAACCCGGTGTCGGTCCAGTCACCTGCGAGAAATAGATTATTGTAGGCAGTGCGCGGCGGCGGCCGCTTGGCCAACATCGCCGGTGTTTGCGCGAAAGTCGCTCGCTTTTCCTTTACGATTCTATGCGGAGGCGGCTCTGACGGCGGTTTTACGAGGGCGGCGGCGATATCCCGCCAGAGCAATTTCGAAATCTCACCGGCCTCTTTTTCCGCCAATTTGTCCGCCGCGCTGACAGTGACCGAAACAATGTCGCCGCGCGCAAACAGCCAATGTGCTGTGCCGCCGATAATGCCAAGCAAATGGTTGCCGCCCGGCAATTCAACCCTGTAGTCGAGGCGAAAATGACCATTTACAATTGCGCGGGTTTCCAAAGGCGCGGATATCTCGGGCAATAATTGGCCCATTCCTGCCGGCGGTACGGCAAGGACCACGGTGTCGTCGCGGCCGAGCGTGACCGATTCGGAGGCAAATTCGAGCCCATCGATTCGCCCGCTGGCGAGGCGGAGTTCGCGCAGGCGCCGATTGAAGTGTATTTCCCCGCCGTGGGCGCGGACATAATTCACGCCAGGTTCGACCAAATCCGGGCCGAGGCCGTTCTGCGCCACATAGGCCCGGCACGCCGCCTCGCCCCGGCCGAAGGTGAGGCGCAGGACCGGCCATAAAATGCGCGCCGCGCCTTCCGCCGTCGAGGCATTCAGCACCGACACCGTCAGCGGCTGCCATAGGCGTTCCGTCAGTATCCCGGATGCGCCGACACAATCGGCAACGGTCGCCTCTTTACCCGCGAGTGCGAATTTCAGGCCGGCCAAATAATCCGTCCATCTGGTCCCCGGCACCCGGCGCCGAGATGAGAAAATCCACCATGGCAGGCGGCCGCCATTTGGGCGCAGTATCCAGCGTTCGCCGCTCCTGACATCGACGAACGGAAATTCGGCACGGCTTTGGCCGACTAATCCGCCGCGCCCGCCGATAGTGTCCAAATAGGAAAACACCGCCGGATTGGCGCCGAGGATCAAATGATTGCCATTGTCGATCAGGCGGTCGAGGGTTTCGTCGTGAAACGATCGGCAGCGCCCGCCGGCCTGTCCCGCCGCCTCGTAGAGGGTCACCGCGCGGCCCGCACGGGCGATCTCGGTGGCACAGGCGAGCCCGGCCATGCCCGCACCGACAACGTGGATCATGGCCATATTTTAAAGCTCCGATCAGCGGTAGGTTGCAGCTGTTATATGGCATGGCCGTCCTCGCTCTGGCAAACCGCCGCGGCGCGCGCCATTGTGTGCGCACATGACTGGGTGTGCGCACATGACTGGAACCGAATCATTTCACCGACTCGCGGCACAGGCCCGCGCCGCCGATCATGACCGCTATCTCTGTGCGCTGTTTGCGCCGTCCTCGGCGCGCGCCGGAATGTTTGCGCTCATTTTATTTAATGCTGAGATCGCCCGAGTGCGCGAGGCAGTGAGCGAGCCCATGCTCGGCCAAATTCGTTTGCAATGGTGGCGCGAGGCGATCGACGAAATTTACCAGGGGCCAGGCCGCCGGCATGAGATCGCCGAGCCGTTGGCCGAGGCAATCCGCGTGCACAATCTCACGCGCAATTATTTTGATCGCCTGATCAACGCGCGCGAGCGCGATCTGGACGAGGCGCCGCCGGAGAGCATGGCCGCGCTCGAAACATACGCCGAAGAAAGCGCCGCGCCGCTTGTCTCGCTCACGCTTGAAGCGGTGGGCGCGGATGCCGATGCGCTGGCGAAATTGGCCCGCCATACAGGCATCGGCTGGGCTCTGACGGGGCTGATGCGCGCGCTGCCGCACCACGCGGCGCAGGGTCGCAAGATGTTGCTTAGCGATTCGGGTGATGGCGTCGCAGTGGTGGCAGATGTTGCGCGCCAACATATCGGTAAGGCGCGCAAGCTCCGCCGCGGGGCGCCACGTGTTGTCAAACGCGCGACCCTGCCGGCTGTTTTGGCCGATGCCTATTTGCGCCGCCTGGCGGCTTGCGGTCACGATCCCTATCATGCCGGCGCCGCGATTGGGCCGCTGCGCCGCCAACTGTTGCTCAGCCGGGCGGCGTTTTTCGGCTTGCCTTAAGGCGCCAGCCAGGCCGTCAACGCATCGAGCGCGCGCCTGGCCATGGCAGGCTTTCGCTCAAGCTTGTGCACCTTGCCTTCGAGCGGTGGGCACAAGCCGAAATTGACGTTCATCGGCTGGACGTTGTCC
>JAPYQV010000387.1 GCA_029937205.1 Alphaproteobacteria bacterium | reverse complement strand
CCTCTTGGGCGTGCCCTGGGTCAATAAGGCGTTCTCCGCCATCGATCCGATTTACATCCCCTGGCTGACCGATATCCCGGTCGTCGGCCGCTTTCTGTTCGGCCAGGACATCGTCATTTACGTCACCGTCGGGCTCGCCATTCTGGTCTGGCGCTTCCTCTATCATACGCGCATGGGGCTGCGTCTTCGCGCGGTCGGCGAAAATTCGCAAGCAGCGGATGCCGGCGGTATCAATGTCGAGGGCTACCGTTTGCTGGCGGCGACCATCGGCGGCGCCTTTATCGGCCTCGCCGGCGGTTACCTGTCCCTCGTGGTGGCCAAGATATTTGTCGAGGAGATGACCCAGGGGCGCGGCTGGATCGCTGTCGCGCTGGTGATTTTCTCACGCTGGAGCCCGTGGCGCGCGGTCGCTGGGGGTCTTCTTTTCGGCGGTATCGAAGCGCTCATTCCGCGCCTCAAGGCGGCCGGCTTCCAACTGCCGCAATATTTCCTCGAAATGTCGCCTTACGCCGTCACCCTCGCGGTCTTGATCTATGCCGCCATGCGCCTGCGCGCCGGGCAGGAAGCGCCGAAGGCACTCGGCACACCCTATGTGCGCGAGGATCGGAAATAGGAAATTTTTCTTCATGCCCTCAAGCGCCGGGCGGACGCATCCGCGTCCTTGGCTACCTCGCATTAGCTCGGGCGCTCATGTCCAAAGACCCTCAAGCGCCGGGCGGCCACATCCGTGACCTAGGCTTGGTCGCGCTTGCCGAAAGGCAATGCGCCAAGCGCATCGCCTTCCAGACGCTAAATATTCGGCAGCACCGTTTCGCTGAAGCGTTTGATCTGGGTATCGATATCGTTGGTCGGCATCAGGCAGAGGACGATCGAGCTGGTGCCGGCGTCGAACAGATTCTGGATCGATGAGATGCAGTCCGCCGGCGTGCCGCCGATGGTGAGCCAGTCCATCCAATCGTCGGGCATGTTTTCGGCGATCGCGTCGGCGCCGCCCTGATCGATCATCTGCTGTAATTGATCGTTGACCCCGTAGACGCCGGTCATCGCGGTGGCGCCCATGGCGTCGAGATAAAACGCGGCAACACCGCGCAGCCCCGCACGCATCTCGGCTTTGTCGTCACCCACCGAGGCCAGCACATAGGTGACCACGTCGAAATCCGGCGCGAGGCCCTTGGCGCTGCGGATCGTGCCGACCTTCTCGCGCACGCTCCCAACATATTTGGGGCCGGCCAGCACGGAGAGCACAATGCCGTCTGAAATCTCGGCGCAAAGGTCGGTCGAATTGGGGCCGACAACGGCGCCGAGCACATCCAGACCGGGCGCCGGGTGGGCCAGCTTGACCTCGTTGAAGGTATAATATTCGCCTTCCTCGTTCAGGGTTTCGCCAGCCAACAGGCGTTTCACGCCGGTGGTGCATTCGCGGAAGGATTTGAGGAAGGATTTGGGCTTCAGGTCCATCTGCGCGGTCCACGCCGGCACGCCGTGGCCGATGGCGAGCTTGAAGCGGCCGGGATAGGCGCCGGCCAGCGTTGCCGCTTCCATGGCGGTAACCGCCGGATGGCGCACGCGGCCCGAAATGGCACCGATGCCGACATTTATTTTGTCAGTTGCGTTGAGTGCCAGAGCGGCGCTGGCGAAGCCGGACAGCATGAAATAATCCTCCGCCACCCACAGTTCGGAAAAGCCGCTGTCTTCCAAATTTTTGCAAATACCGGCGATCTTGTCGGGCGGTGTATCGCCAAAAATGAGGGCGCCTATTGGTTTTTTGTTCGCTGCGGTCATGTTGCCAAATCCCAATCAAGTTTCATCGCTCAACAATTCCAGTACATCTTCCGGCGTCACCGGAATTTTGCGGATCGGCTTACCGATGGCGTCGGCAACCGCACTGGAGATCACCGCCGGCGGCAGCAGTACCGGCGCCTCGCCGGAGCCCTTGGCGCCGTACGGGCCTTCGCTGTTTTCCTGCTCCATGACGGTATATTCGACGCGCGGCACATCGACGGCGAGCGGCAGCCGGTAGAACTGCAAATTGGACTCGATGATATTGCCGTCCTCGGCGAAGCGCATGCTTTCATAGAGCGAGAAGCCGATGCTCTGGGCCACCGCGCCCTGGATTTGTCCGCTGATGCAGGCGCTGTTGATCACCCGCCCGACATCCTGGGCAACCACATAACGCGTCACATGGATATTGCCCGAGACCGGGTTCACCTCGACCTCGGCGTAATGCACATGGTAGGTCGGCGAGGAGAAATACGGGAACAGCAGGCCGTTGGCGCAGCCCGGATTAAACGGCACGGCGGGCAGCGCCGCGCCGCCTGAGCCCTGGATCGGTTCACCGCCAAAGGTCGCCGCTATGGCCACCTCCGACAACGTCATGCGGCTCTTGCTTTCGCCGGCCAAGCAAATCCCGCCATCCTCGATGGTGAGCGTATCGGCCTCGACCTGGAGCAACCGGGCGGCGGTCTCGAGCGCCTTGGCGCGCACTTGCTTGGCGCCCTCGATGGCGGCGAGGCCGACGGTTTGCGTCGTCCGCCCGCCCTGCGAGCCGCCGTCCCAGGCGGCGCTGTCGGTGTCCGGGTCGGAAATGCGCACCTGTTCGGGGCGAATGCCGAGGGTTTCGGCGATGATCTGCGGAATGCCGGCGGCGAGCGCGCCCGAGCCATTGTCGGTGGCCGCCGTGTTGACGCTGACCGTGCCGTCTTCTTCGAGTTTCATGCTGAGCGAACCCGGCAGCGGATTGACCAGCCAGATCGCCGCGCCGATGCCACGTCCCGTATAGGGCTTGGCTTTCGTCGCTGTCTTCGACCACGGCACGATTTTCTCGATCTCGTCGAAACCCTGTTTGAGAATTTCCGCATTGTCGAGGACCTGGCCATTGGGCAGCGTATCGCCATTGCCGAAAAGATGGCGCAGGCGGTAATCGCGCCGGTCGGCACCGAGCTCGGCCGCGATGTGATCCATATGGTTTTCCAGCGCGGCATACATGGCCGGGCCGCTGACACCGCGCATGGCGCCGGTCGGCGGCGTGTTGGTATAGACCAGCCGGCCCCGGGCGCGGAACTTGCCGACGCGGTAATTGATCGCACCGATGTGGAACGGGAACGACGCCATATAGGACATCTCGCCGGTATAGGCGCCGTTGTCCATATAGGCGTCGACATCGCGCGCCAGAATATTGCCGTCCTTATCCAGGGCCGAGCGCATCTTGACGATGGTGTTCTCGCGGCAATTGGCGCTGATCAAATCCTCGACCCGGTGGTTGGCGAGCTTGACCGGCCTGCCGCCGGAAGCCTTGGAGAGCGCGGCGGCGTGGGGCTCGACGCTGTAATCCAGCTTGCCGCCGAAGCCGCCACCGATGGGGTGGCCGATGACGCGCACATCGGTTGGCGCGACTGCCATGAACTGCGCCACCCGGGCGCGCACGTTGAACGGGAACTGATGGCCGGTATGGATGGTGAAGCGCCGGTCGCGGTAGGTCGCCACGGCGCTCTTGGGTTCGAGATAGGCCTGGT
>JAPYQV010000386.1 GCA_029937205.1 Alphaproteobacteria bacterium | reverse complement strand
CCAATCAATTGGGGGAGGATCACGCTGACCCTGATCACTTACAGTTTGTGTATGCAGAAATTTGTGAAGCGTGGCAAGGCTCGGAAAAACGTCGCCGGCACAATTTGCTGAAAATTATGCAGCGCGTAGGGCTGACAGAGAGTAGTAAAGCGATTTCCGCTCCGCTTCCAGAAACTTATCTCAAAGATTTGATTTCTCTGAAAAAGGACGATTTTACCGCACGATTTAAGATTTATCCGGCTGAAGGTAATTAACAGTTAGCTTTGCGGCCGGTAGACACCGCCCTAATCTCGTTGGCCAAATCAACGAAGGCGTAGGGATTCAAGGTCTGGCGCCGCCAGAATAAATTTCTCTCTCTCTTTGATTGTCCATCAGGCGCCGGCCGGACGCATCCGCGTCCTTGGTTACCTCGAATTAACTCGGGCGCGTAGTCTCTTGTTGGTTTGGGCCCTCAAACGCCGGGCGAGCGCATCCGCGCGCTTGGCTACCTCGTATTAACTCGGGCGGTCTCTTTTTTAAGAAGCCCTCAAACGCCGGGCGGACGCATCCGCGTCCTTGGCTACCTCGTATTAACTCGGGCGGGCAGTCGCCCTTGCCGGAATGCTGGGCGCATTCCGGGGGTGGTGCCGCCTGCTGAGGTGGGATTTGGCGTCCCAATTACTTCGGCGGGCGGGTTTGGCGGGTGAAATCTGTTGTGCTGGGGCGGCCTGGGAGGGTGAGGTTGGCTTGCTCTGGGGCGCTTTCGGCGATGATGGTTCCGCGGCGAATAACATAGAGACGCACCGGGCGGAGGCGGATGGCCTCGACCGGGTCTGATGCTTGCAGGACCACCAGGTCGGCGTTGCAACCGACCTCCAGGCCATAGCCTTCCAGGCCCATGGTGCGGGCCGGGTTTTCCGTCACACCGCGAAAGCATGCGATGATTTCATCGCGCCCGGAGAGATGGCCGGCATGCACCGCCATATAGGCGGCATCGAGAACATCGCCGGTATTCAAGGAGCCCCACGGGTCCATCACCGAATCCTGGCCGAACGAAACATTCAGCCCGGCGGCCATCAGCTCCTTCACCCGCGTCATGCCACGGCGCTTGGGGTAACTATCGTTGCGGCCCATCAACAACATGTTGGCGGTCGGGTTGGCGATCACCTGGATATCGGCCTCGGCCATCAGCGGGATCAGCTTGCTGACATAATAATTGTCCATCGAATGCATCGACGAAAGATGCGAGCCGGCGACGCGGCCCTCGAGCCCGAGGCGCACCGTCTCGGCGGCCAGGATCTCGATATGGCGCGAATGAGGGTCGTCAGTTTCGTCGCAATGCATATCGATGCGCAGGCCGCGCTCGGCCGCCACGGCGCAAAGCTGGCGCACCGATTCGGCGCCTTCTTCCATGGTGCGCTCGAAATGCGGAATGCCGCCGACCACATCGACGCCCATATCAAGCGCCTTGGCCAAATTCTCGACACCGATGGGCGAACGCAGATAACCGTCCTGCGGGAAAGCGACCAATTGCAGATCGATATAATCCTTCACCTGCTCGCGCACCTCGACAAGTGCGGCGACGGCGCCGAGCGTCGGGTCGGTGGTATCGACATGGCTGCGGATGGCGAGCAGCCCGCGCCCGACCGCCCAATCGCAATATTCCAGCGCGCGCTCTATATACCAATCGTGGCTCAGGCTCGGCTTGAGATCGCGCCACAGCTCGATGCCCTCGAGCAAGGTGCCGCTTTCATTGTAGCGCGGAAAGCCGTAGGTGAGCGTCGCATCCATGTGGAAATGGACATCGACAAAAGGCGGCGTGACCAGCCGGCCGGTGACGTCAATTTTCCGCGCGGCGGTCGCGCCGATGCCGGCCTCCACAGCCGCGATCTTGCCGTCCTTGACGGCGATATCGATGCCGGTACGCCCGTCCGGCAGTGTGGCACCGCGTAAGATTAAATCCATATTAAAACAATCCGACGATGTTCCCGCTGTCGTCGACATTGATGCTATTGGCCGCCGGCTTTCGCGGCAAGCCGGGCATGGTCATGATATCGCCGCACACCACGACGAGGAATTCCGCGCCGGCGGAAATTCGCACTTCGCGCACCGGCACGACATGGCCCGAGGGCGCGCCCTTGAGATTGGGGTCGGTCGAGAAGCTGTATTGGGTTTTGGCGATACAGACCGGGAATTGGCCAAAGCCGCCGTCCTGCATATCCTTGAACTGGGTGCGCACTTTCTTGTCGGCAATGATGTCGTCGGCGCCGTAAATCTCCTGCGCCACGGTGCGCACCTTGTCCCAGAGCGGCATGTCGTCAGCGTAGATCGGTTTGAAGTTGGACGGCTTGTTGTCGATGGTCTCGACGACTTTCCGCGCCAGATCCTCCGCCCCTTCGCCGCCCGACGCCCAATGATCGCTCTCCACCGCCTCGGCGCCGAGCGCCTTGCAGCGCTCGATCACCAGATTGCGTTCGGCCTCGGTATCGGCGGAAAAGCGATTGAGCCCAACGACAACCGGAACGCCATATTTCGCAATGTTGCTGAGATGACGTTCGAGATTGGCCATGCCCACTTCGAGCGCCGCCAGATTCTCCTCGCCGAGCGCGTCCTTGGCCACACCGCCATGCATCTTGAGGGCGCGGATGGTCGCCACCAGCACGACGCAATCAGGCGCCAGGCCGGCCTTGCGGCATTTGATATCGAAGAATTTCTCGGCCCCGAGATCGGCGCCGAAGCCGGCTTCGGTCACGACATAATCGGAGAGCTTCATCGCCGTCCGGGTCGCCAGCACCGAATTGCAGCCATGCGCGATGTTGGCGAACGGCCCGCCATGCACCAGCGCCGGATTGTTCTCCAGCGTCTGCACCAGATTGGGCGCCAGCGCGTCCTTCAGCAGGGTGGTCATGGCGCCTTCGGCCGAAACATCGCAGGCGCGGACCGGCGTGCGGTCGCGCTTGTAGCCGATCACGATATTGCCGAGGCGGGTGCGCAAATCCTCGAGATCGTTGGCCAGGCAGAAGATCGCCATGACTTCGGACGCAACCGTGATGTCGAAGCCATCCTCGCGCGGGAAGCCGTTGGCGACACCACCGAGCGACGAGACGATGGATCTGAGCGCGCGGTCGTTCATGTCGACAACGCGGCGCCAAGTCACCCGCCGGGGGTCGATCTCGGCGCTGTTGCCCCAATAGATGTGGTTGTCGACCATGGCGGCGAGCAGATTGTTGGCCGCCCCGATGGCATGAAAATCACCGGTGAAATGGAGATTGATTTCCTCCATCGGCACCACTTGCGCATAGCCGCCGCCGGCGGCGCCGCCCTTCAGGCCGAAACAAGGCCCTAGGCTGGGCTCGCGCAAACAGATCAGCGTGTTCTTGCCGATGCGGTTGAGGCCGTCGCCGAGGCCGACGGTGGTCGTCGTTTTGCCCTCGCCCGCCGGGGTTGGCGTGATGGCGGTGACCAGGATCAGCTTGCTGTCCGGCTTGTCTTTGAGCTTGGAAATATAATCGAGCGATATTTTCGCCTTGTCATGGCCGTACGGCACGAGATGCTCG
>JAPYQV010000385.1 GCA_029937205.1 Alphaproteobacteria bacterium | reverse complement strand
CAACCCGGCCTTGGCATCGGCCGCCAGCAAGCTTGCGTCCTTCTTGAGCGGTTTGCACTCTCCCGCCGGCTCGCCGCCATCCAGTTTCCAATAGGCAAGCTCCTCGACCACAGCAGGCGCGACGCCGGCGAAGCCGCCCGCCTCGGCGATCAGCGCTTCCAGGGAAAGCTGCGGCCGGCGCCCGGCGGCAACCTGTTTTTCGCTCGGAATATTGCCGGTCTTGTAATCGATGATGACCAGTCCGCCAGTGCCGCGGCGGTCGATGCGGTCGGCCTTGGCACGGAGTGTGAATGCCCCCTCGGGCCCGTTCAGAATTAATTCGCCACTCACTTCGGAGGCCAGCGGCATGGCACTTTCGCGCCACGCGATCTCATTGTCGACGAACCAGCGGGCGATGCGCTCGAAGCGCGGCCACCAGAACGCCATGACGCCGGGAATGCGGGCAAAACGCTCGAATGCTGCCTCGCCGAGCGCCAGCAGCCGCGGCAGCGCCGCCACCGTCATCTCGTGCGGATGTTCGGCGATGAAGCGGTCGAGAATCTCGTGAATGATGGTGCCCTTGTCGGCGGCACCCGGATCGGCATCGATGTCGTCGAGCGCTCTCAGGCCGAGAATATGGCGGGCGTAAATGGCATAGGGATCGCTCAGCCAGGTCTCGATCTGGGTCACCGAGAGTGAGCGTGGCCGCGCCGCAATTGGCGGACAGGGCGCCGGCGGCCGGCTTGGCGTGGCGTCGCGGTGGTCGAGCAATTGCTGCCAGCGCAGCCAGGTGTACGATTCCTGGGCCAACGCTTTATCCAGCCCGCTCGGCGACAGCACAGTTTTCAAGCGCGACAACCAGCGCGACGGCACCGTCGGTTCGCCCTCGACGCGCCGCGCACGGGTCAACATCACTTCGGATGCGGCACAGCATTGCGCGAAATCGTGCGCCGAGAGGCCGATGCGCCGCTCATGCGACGGCAGACCGAACTCGGCCCGCATGGCGGCGCTCATCCACGGGTCGGCGTCGGGCTCGGGCGGCCAGCTGCCCTCATTCAAACCGCCGAGGATCATCACATCGGCGCGTTGCAGACGGGCTTCGAGCGGCCCCCAGATGAACAATCTCGGATGGCCGCCGAATCGCGGCCGCACCACGCGCCCTTCGAGCAGGGCATCGAACAGGGCGGGATATTCCCAGCCCTTGAGGGCCGGTGCATGCGCCGCACTTTCGGCCAGCTCCGCCATGAAAGCAGCCGCCGATTCGCCCGCCTCGCCAGCCCACAGCCGCGCCGCGCCGGTCTCCGTATCGCTCGCCGCGAGCCATTCGGCGAAGCGCACATGGGCGGCGACGAGTGCCGCCAGTGTGACACGCTCTGGCATCAATTCCTCAAACGGTGCGGCGGCGGCGGCGATCGGGCCGAGCCAGTCCGCGGCGTCTTTCTCACCCGCCGTCCGCAAAGCTTGCGTGAGACCGTTCAACCCGGGATCCGGCCGGGCGCCACGCAATACCGCGCGCTCCACCGCGCGCACCGAGGCGCGGAACTTCTCCGGTGCCGCGCCGCCGGCCGCCAGGGGATGCTTGAGTGCCGCGAGAAAGGCGATCGGTGCGGCGCGTTCGGCAATCAATCGGGCGGCAAGACGAAGAAAGACACCGGGTGGGCTCTTGCCGAGCGGCGCGCCGGCCGAATCGTCGATTTCGATCCGCCAGCGCCGCAATTCCGCCGCGACGCGGCGCGCCAGGGCGCGGTCCGCGGTCACCAGCGCCGCCGTGGCGCCTTTGTGCGCCAGGCTGGCGCGCAGGCGAAGGGCGATGACACCCGCCTCGGCGTTCGACGTGGCGCATTCGCAGAGGGTGAAATTCGAGAGCGCGGCGGGGTCGATGGGCGCCATATCGCGCCACGCCGCCACGGTCTCGGCCGGGCGCATGGCCTGAGCGATCAGGCCGGCGCGCGAAGCGGAACCGGCGCGCACATTCGGCGCAGGCCAGATGCGCGCGTCGCTGCGCCCGGCGCCGATGCGCACGAGAAGCTGCTTCAAACCAAATTGCGGGTGGCTCGGGCCGAGCACCTGCCAACTCTCTTCGTCCAGACCGTGATCCAGCCCGGGCAGGATGAGATAACCCTGCGGCAGGCGGGCAACCACGCCAAGCAACTCCGCGGTGGCCGGCAGGCTACCGGTCGAGCCGGCCGCAATGACCGGCCCCGGCGGCGGCGCTTCGCACCATCGCTGGGCCACTATATCGATCACCGCGTTGCGCCGTTGGGCGCCATCCATGGCATCGTTTTCAGCGACGATACGCGGCCAATGCTCAACCAGTATTTTGAGAAAATCGAGCACTTTCTGCCAATGGGCGGCGTGACGCTCCGGCGCCAAATTGTTCAAGCCGGCGAGATCGAGCTGTTCGTTCTGGGCCTGGTCGAGAAAGGCGCCCAACTCCTGCGCCAGGCGAAGCGCCTGATCGATATGGCCGTCCGCCTCGCGCGCCAGAATGAGTTTCGTCAGCAGAAACTGACGCCGCAGAGACGGTAATGCCGGCGGCAGATCGCCGCCCTCGGCCAAAGCCGAAGCGCCGAACCCAGCCTCATCCTCGTCGAGATCGCCGAGCGGGCGGATGCGCGGCAGCAATAGGGCGCCGCTTTCGCAGTGCTGCAGAAAAGCCTCAGCGAGGGCTCGGCAGGCGCGCCGCGTCGGCAACAGGATCGTCACCCGGCTAAGCGCCAGCGGGTCATCCGCATCGAGCGCAACGATGCCGCCATGCAACAAGCCGTCCACCAGGGCATCGGCGAACGGCAGTTCCGGCGCGATGGTGTAAATGCGCGGTGCGGATTCGAGCACGCTCAACGATCCGTCTCCTCGGCCAGCGTGCGCTCGGCCTCGGCCAGCGCTTGCGGTGTACCGACATGATACCACCAACCGTCATGCAGCACGGCGAACAGCCGCCCGGCGGCGGCGGCCTCGTCATAATGACGGTTGAGAGAATAGGCGCCGGTCGGCGCACCCCGGAAGAGGCGCGGGTGAAGCAATTGGACGCCGCAGAAAATTGATGCGTCGGCGGCGCCGATGGCGCGCACCGGGCGACCGTCATCGCCGAGCCTGAAATCACCGCCACGGTTATGGCCAACGGCACGCTCGGGCAGACACAGCATGAGCAGCGCATCCATACGCGCCGCGTCCCATGCCTCGGCAAGACGCGCCAAAGCGGGCACCGCGCCGTCGCGGAGAATGGTATCGCTATTGAGCACGAAAAACGGCTGATCACCAAGATCGGGCAGCGCCCGCGCCACACCGCCGCCGGTCTCCAGCAGGACTTTCTCAGGCGACAAATGAATCGTCATGCCGCGCTGGCGGGCGGCATATTCCGCGACATGGGCGGCGATCAGGTCACCAAGATAATGCGTGTTGACCACCACCTGGTGCACACCGGTCGCGGCCAGGTGATCGAGCGCATAATCGATCAAGGGTTTCCCAACCACGCGAAGCAATGGCTTGGGCAAACTGTCGCTCGCCGGGCGCATACGCTTGCCGAGCCCGGCGGCCAGAACCATGGCGTGGCTCGGGG
>JAPYQV010000384.1 GCA_029937205.1 Alphaproteobacteria bacterium | reverse complement strand
TCTTGGCGGTATCTATGGCGGCATGAAATACGGCATCGAAGCCGGCACGTCCGCCTTGATCGTCGGCTTGCAACCGCTCCTGGTCGCCCTGTTCGCCGGATGGTTTCTGGGCGAGCGTACCTCGAAGCTACAATGGCTTGGGGTGGCCTTCGGCGTCACCGGCGTGGCCCTTGTCGTCGCGCGCAAATTGTCGCTCGACCTGGGAACGCCGATGGGTGTCGGGATGCATCTCGTGGCGCTGTTCGGATTCTCCGCCGGCACACTTTATCAAAAGCGATTCTGCTCGGACATGAATCTGCTCACCGGCAGCACCGTGCAACTCGCCGCCGCCGCCCTATTGGTCGGCCTCCTCGCCGTTTTGTTTGAAAGCGGCGAGATTGTGTGGTCGGGCGAGTTTATTTTCGCCGTCATTTGGCTTGTGGTCGTGCTGTCGATCGGCGCGTTTATGCTGTTTTATACGTTGATCGGGCGCGCCGCGGCGGCGCGGGTTTCCAGCTTGTTATTCCTCGTGCCGCCTTCGACCGCGCTCATTGCCTGGCCGCTCTTCGGTGAGACTCTCGGGCCGCTTTCCATCCTTGGCATGGCGCTCGCCGTCATCGGCGTTGCGCTGATAAATTTCCGCTTCAGCCCGCCAGGCGGCCGTTAATGGCGTAGTCGAGAATGCGCACCACCTGATCGGGTGATTCAGCCACCGCCATGGCCGCACCATCGACCTCTTTCAGGGCATGACCAAGCGAGGGGTCATGGATGGTGACGATCGATTTACCTTTTGCGGCGGCGTAGCCGGCATCGAACGCGGCGTTCCATTGGCGGTATTTATCGCCAAAACGCACCACCACCACGTCGCTGCGATCGATCAAGGTGCGGGTCCGGATGGCATTTACCTTGGCGCCTTTATTGTCGTGCCAAAACTTTTCAGCTTCGCTGCCCAAAATTGCCACGCCGCAATCGTCGCTCGAGCCGTGATCCGTTACCGACGAAAGAAACTCGACATCAAGCCCGGCGCGCCCCGCCCCCGTGGCGATTTCCTCGCGCCAATCGGTGTGAATTTCGCCTTATAAATAGACCGTCCAACTGTTTGCTGCCATATCCTGCTATCTCCAATCTGTCGGTACATTTATCAAAATAATTCAATACTAATCCTGGCTAACGCGCCGATTACCATAGACTATGCTAACCGCGCCAAAGTCAATAATATCGCCAAAATGGATGAAATGGCCCAACAAAGACTGCCCTTGGAACTGCTCAACATGTCGGGCGAGATCGCGGTTATGAGCGCATCCGATGATTCCCTGCTTTGGGCCACGCTCCGCGAATGCAAATCGCATGGTTGGGCAACGCTTCACAAACTGTCAGATACGGCGACCAGGATTCGATTGGCCAGCACCGGCCGCAATTTGTTGAATGAGTAACGCCGGCGCAAAACGCAGCGCCATGCCGGCAATCGTTGAAATTTTTTACTCCTTCCGCAGCCCCTATTGTTACTTGCTGACCAACCGCCTGGTAACCCTGGCTCGGAATTTCGACGTGACGGTAGAAATTCGCCCGGTCTATCCCATCGCGGTTCGCGATCCTGAGTTTTTTCGCCGAGTGAATCCGTTGTACCGGCCCTATCACCTGCAGGATTCGGCGCGGCTCGCGGAATTCCTCGGCATCCCCTACCGACGCCCCCTGTCCAACCCCATTGTTCAAGATTTGAAAAGCGGCCATATCGCCGCCGAGCAGCCCTATATCCGCCGCATCACCCGCATGGCGCAGGCGGCGGCGGAAAATGGCAGAGGGCTGGACTACGCCGCCGCCGTCATGACATTGCTGTGGGACGGTGGCACGGACAATTGGCACGAAGGCGAGCACCTTGCCAACGCGTGCCTGGAAGCCGGCCTGAATTTCCCGGCGCTCGACGCGCGCGCCCAAGATGACGCCGGCGACCTCGATGCGAAAATTGAAGGCAATCAGCAAGCTCAGCTCGATGGCGGACATTGGGGCGTGCCGTTGATGGTATTCGAGGGTGAGCCATTTTATGGACAAGACCGCTTTGAACTGCTGTGCTGGCGCCTGACACAGCGCAGACTGGCGACACCCAATTAGGAGATTGAAAAATGAAAATTGAAGAAAAAATTAAGTCGCTTGGGCTGGTACTGCCGCCCGCGCCGCCGCCGGCGGGAAATTACATCGGTGTCGTCACGTATGGCAAGCTGGTCTATCTCTCGGGCCACGGGCCGGTCGATTCTGAGGGCAACTACCGCAAGGGCAAAGTGCCGAACGAGGTTTCGCTCGATGAGGCCTATGAGGCGGCACGCCTGGTCGGCCTCAACATGTTGACGACGCTCAAGAACGAGATCGGCGATCTCGACCGGGTGCGCCGCTTCGTCAAGGTGTTGGGCATGGTCAATGCGGCGCCGGATTTCGAACAACAACCCCATGTGATCAACGGCTTCAGCGACATGATGGTCGAAATCTTCGGCGAAGCCGGGTGTTGTGCGCGCTCAGCGGTCGGCATGGGTTCGCTGCCGTTTCAAATCCCGGTCGAGATCGAGGCGATCGTCGAGCTGAAATAATACCAAGGAGCGGTGATTTCACCTGCTCGGGATTTACTCTAAACGGTGGTGTCGGGGTTCGGGAGGCCGAGTAGCACCCGGCCGTAGTTGGAGCCGTTCACATCCCAATTCTGCGTGATGTGCGCCTGCATGCATTTCATGTCCCGAAGGGCGCGCGACATCGGGTTGGTGTCGTAGAGGCCGGCACCGCCAACCAGCGAGAACATGAGTTCAACCGCGCGGCCGGCGAGATTGCCGGCGAATGTGGCGTTGCCGCGCATCCTGCTTTTGTCCGTCATCTCCATCACCTGACCTGCTGCCGCCACGTCCATCGCCTCGTTACAACAGGCGTGGAGCAATTCCCGCGCCGCATCGAGGCTGACAGCGGCCTCGGCGATCTTGACTTGGGTGGTGCCGTAATCGGCCACGCTTTTTCCCGACAGGCGCGCCGTGCGCTCACGGGTATGCGCGACAAAGCTGTCAAAAACGCCGCGCGCGTGGCCGTAGGATGTCGCCGATTGAACAACCGAAAACATAGCGAACGTGCCGAGGCGGTAGAGCGCGCCGGTATTCACCTTGGTGCCGGGTGCCTCGCCGTATTTTGTTTCCTCGACGCTTAAGGAGCGATGTGCCGGTACAAACAGATCGGCGACTTCCACATCGTTGCTGCCGGTGCCGTTCAGCCCCATGGTGTGCCACGTATCGAGCACGTTAAGCGCTTCGCACGGCACGACGAACATACGCGCCTGGTGGCCCTCATTCTGTTCGAAGGCCGAGAGGATGCACCACTCGGCGCTCATGATGCCGCTGGCAAACGGCCAACGTCCGCTGAGACGCCAACCGCCATCGACCGGCTCGGCCTTACCGCAGCCCGGGATCAGCACGCCGCAGACGAAGACATCGGGCTTGGCGCCCCACACTTCGTGCTGCGCTTCGGCGGGGAATTGCCCGACCATGAAATTGTGAATGACGTCCTGGGCCAAGACCCAGCCGGTTGAGCCG